>CAYRHK010000021.1:0-15833 GCA_964423825.1 uncultured Terricaulis sp.
CAGCCTAAGCCTTCGATAATCGCTTCGATTGCCGCGTCAGTAGAGCGGGCGCGGTCGGTGTCCTCTATCCGCAGTAGGTAGCGACCGCCCAGTTTCCGGGCGAAGAGCCAGTTGAAAAGAGCTGTGCGCGCGCCCCCAATATGGAGATAACCAGTGGGGGAGGGGGCAAAGCGTGTGACGACGCTCATGTCAGGCGGATCTTCAGCTTCACGGTCAGCGCCTGCTAGCACGAGCGGCAGGTCCGCCGCTAGCCGGGCGCTCCGGGACACAATCGCCGCACAGCGTGAGCGCGCAGTTCTTTGGCTCGCACCTGCCTTGGTGGCGGGAGCCGCTTCCTGGCTGGCGGCGCCAGGCGATCCGCCAGTTTGGTTGGCTGGTCTCGGTTTCTCGCTGGCCGCAATAGGGCTCTGGCTGGTGAGGACGCTTTGGGCGGATGCCTCGGGGTCTGCCGTGCTGCGTACGTTCGCTCAGGTCTGCTTGTGGGCGACACTGGCGGTCTCTCTTGGCGCTTCCGCCGCACAGATCCGAGCGATCAGTGTTGCGCAGGCCCCCTATCAAGCGCGTGTCGACCCCGTCGCGGTTGAGGGATGGGTGGTCGCCAACAACGCCAATGAGACAGGGCCGCGCCTGCGATTGCTTGTGAACACCATAGAAGGAGTGGACGCGCCGCCCCGCCTCGTTCGTCTGGCTGTTTCAGAAGCTGGAGTGTTGTCGCCGGGGCGGGGCGCACGGTGCTTTGGCATACTAGGACCTCCCGCCGGGCCGCTGGCGCCAGGCGGCTATGACTTCGCCCGCCGCGCCTATTTTGAGCAACTCGGCGCCACCGGCTTCGCCTTTGGCCGTTGCAGACCCGTTGCGCTCGAACCGCCGGACTCGTGGCTTGATCGCTTGACCCTTCGCCTGGCCGCCTTGCGCGCGGATGTGGGGGCCGCCATCCAGTCAGCGGCGCCGGGCCGCGGCGGCGCCATCGCGGCGGCTCTCGTCAGCGGGGATCAAAGCTACGTCGACGCTGAAACTATGGTGGCCCTAAGAGACTCGGGTCTGGGTCACTTGCTGTCGGTCTCCGGCGTACACATGGGCGTCGTCGGAGGGCTCACTTTTGCGACTCTGCTTTGGTTCTTTGCGCTGATCCCCCCGATCGCGTTGCGCTGGCCAGTGAAAAAGATCGCCGCTGTTGGCGCGCTTGGCGTCTTGGCGGCATATCTCGTGCTCTCTGGCTCAAGCGTACCGGCGATCCGCGCGTTTGTGATGGCTTGCGTGGCTTTTGGCGCCATTCTCCTGGATCGCCCCGCCATAACAATGCGCGGCCTCGCACTCGCGGTACTCATTGTCGTGCTGCTGTTTCCAGAATCCGTCCTTGAGCCCGGATTCCAGATGTCATTCGCCGCGACAATGGCCTTGGCCGCGTTGTTCGAGGCGCGGCGAGGGAGCACGCACGAGCCGCCGCTGCCAACACCAGGTCCCATCATCGGCTTACTACAAGCCAGCGTGCGCGGGATCGGAGGCGTGCTGCTGATCTCTTTGATCGCGGGCATCGCGACCGACCCCTTCGCCATCTATCACTTTCAGAGATTCTCGTTGTATTCGCTAATCGCCAATTTGATCGCCGCGCCGATCATGACGTTCCTGGTGGCCCCAGCCGCTGGAATTGCGGCGGTCCTGGCGCCCTTTGGCTTAGCAGACGCACCGCTCCAATTCATGGCGGCGTCGCTGGATCTCATCGTTGCGGTCGGCGCGACATTCGGCGAGCGCCCTGAGGCCGTTCGCGCCCTGCCACGCCCGCCTGATCTGGCATTTCTGCTCTGTGTATTTGGTCTTGTGTGGGCCTGCTTGTCGGTTGGTTGGCTGCGTTGGCTCGCCACATTGTTCCTTGCTGCGAGCGTACTTGTGTACGTCACTGCGCCCCAGCCAGTCGCGGCCTTCGATGCAAACCTGCGGGCGATCTTCTTGCGCAACACCAGTGGAAACTGGTCGTTGATTGCCGCGCACGGCCGCTCTGCCTACGCTCGCGAGCGACTTGGCGCCATGCTTGGCCTAACCCCTCGCGAGGTGGATCGACTGGCGCCGCCCGAATCCTGTGACGAGCAGGGATGCCACTGGCGCCACGCCGAACTCGATGTTCTGGTCGTGTTTAGGCAGAGTGCTGAGCCATGCAGCGCCGATGTCGTGTTCGCATCCACCGACGCCGCGACGTCAGCCTGCCCAGCGGCGTATGCACTCGGCCCGACTGACCTCGCCTCAAGGGGCGGCGGCCTCATCTACTTTGAAAACGACCGCCTGACCATCGTGCGCGCGCGCGACTCGCAAAGAAGGCCTTGGACAAGGTCCCTCGGAGATCACGAATAGCGACGGATCATCGCCACCAATTTTCCCTGGATGCGCACGCGGTCAGGACCGAAAATGCGCGTCTCGTAGGCGGGGTTGGCAGCCTCGAGCGCAATTGAGTTCCCACGTTTTCGCAACCGCTTCAGGGTGGCCTCTTCGCTGTCTATCAGGGCCACAACAATATCGCCGCTATCGGCGGTTTCGGTCCGCCTGATGATCACGACATCGCCATCGAGAATGCCCGCCTGGATCATGGAATCTCCCTTCACCTCAAGTGCGAAATGATCTCCATTGGCCAGCAAGTCTTCCGGAGCCGACACCCGACCGATCTCATGTTGGAGCGCCTCTATTGGCACGCCCGCGGCAATTTGGCCGAGAATTGGGACGCCACCTTGGGCGCGACCCTCGTTGACCACGCTAGGGCGGAAAGCCCCGCGCCCTTTCGGAGGCGCTGCCGGCGCGGCCGAGTCGGGTAGCTTCAGAACCTCAAGAGCGCGTGCCCGGTGGGGGAGCCGCCGCAAGAAACCGCGTTCCTCCAATGCCGTAATGAGCCGATGAATCCCGGACTTGGAAGCAAGGTCGAGCGCCTCTTTCATTTCGTCAAACGAGGGCGAAACCCCGGTCTCTTTGATCCGCTGGTGGATATAGAGCAGCAGTTCTTTTTGTTTCGCTGTCAGCATGATGTCGGACCAAATAGTGAACGTGACTGAGCCGCGTTCTATATGTGTTCTAAGGGTCCCGTCAAGTCGCTAGAAGCGCCCGAGTGGCAAGCGCAACATCGGGCTGACGCATGAGGCTCTCGCCTACCAGGAATGCGCGTGCGCCGCTCGCGCTCAAACGCACAATATCGTGTGGTGTAGCGATACCCGATTCAGAGACGAGCAAGCATTCGGCCGCAAGGCGAGGTGCGAGCCGTTCTGTGACCGCGAGGTCGGTTTCGAAGGTCGCAAGCGAACGATTGTTGACGCCGATCAGGGGCGCGCCAAGAGCGATTGCACGATCGAGCTCTGCCTCATCATGCACTTCAACCAGCGAAGCCATGCCGCACTCATTCGCAGCATCGAAAATGTCAGCGGCGACTTCGTCACAGAGTGCTGCTACGATGATGAGGATCGCATCCGCCCCAAGCGCCCGGCTTTCAAACACCTGCCAAGTGTCGACGATGAAGTCTTTGCGAAGCACCGGCAGCGAACAAGCCAAGCGTGCAGCCACGAGGTGGACGTCCGCGCCCTGAAAACTCGGCTCATCGGTCAGCACCGACAGACAAGCCGCCCCACCTTGCTCGTACCCGCGTGCAAGCGCCGCGGGATCGAAGTCTTTCCGGATCAAACCCTTTGATGGCGAAGCCTTCTTGATCTCCGCTATCAGCGCGGGACGGTCGGCGGTCTGACGCAGCGCCCCAAGAAAGTCTCGCGCTGGCGGCTGAGAGAATGCTTCATCCTCGATCTGCCCCCAAGGCCGGCGTAGTTTGCGCGCTTGGACATCGTCTCGCTTATAGGCAAGGATGTGCTCGAGAACGCTCATGGTGCGTCCTTGGTGATCGCGACCAAGTTTTCGAGCATTTGTCTGGCCGCCCCGCCTTCCAAGGAAATCCGAGCGCGTTCCTCGCCTTCGCCGCCAAAACCCGCCATTTGAAGCGCGACCGTCGCGTTCGCCAGCACTGCCCGCTTGTAGGCCGCGTGACCGCCGCCATCGAAGAGGGCCCTCATCGCGTCCGCGTTGAAGCGAGCGTCACCACCCTCAATGCCTTGTTCAACCGGCCCCGTAGTGTCGCCCGCTCGCACGCTGACGCCCGCGTTTTGCAGAATGGCGAAATAGTTACGTCCGGTGGCTGAGAACTCGTCCAATCCGCCGGCGCCATGGACAACGAAGGCCTTCTCAGCCCCCAAAATCTGGAGCGCCTTGGCCACGGGTTCAACGAACTCGGGGGCAAAGACCCCGATGAGTTGGCGTCGCACGCCGGCAGGATTGGAGAGTGGCCCGAGGAGATTGAAAATCGTGCGCTTGCCAAAGTCGCGCCGCGCC
Organism: uncultured Terricaulis sp.; assembly: GCA_964423825.1. Classification (GTDB taxonomy): domain Bacteria; phylum Pseudomonadota; class Alphaproteobacteria; order Caulobacterales; family Aquidulcibacteraceae; genus Vitreimonas. The sequence goes on from CAYRHK010000021.1 coordinate 4,351, forward strand.
GCCGCGACGTGACGCAGCGCTGGGTGATGGTTCTGAGCAAAAAGAAACGCGACATTGGCTTCACGCAAAGCGCGCTGAAGCGTCTGCACATCGCCAGTGAGCTTGACGCCGAGCGCTTCGAGCACGTCGGCGGCGCCTGACCGTGAACTCATGGCGCGGTTGCCATGCTTGGCCACCGGCACGCCCGCGCCAGCGACGACAAACGCAACCGCTGTGGAGATGTTGAGCGTGTGCGCGCCGTCGCCGCCGGTGCCGCAGACATCGATGGCGCCATCGGGCGCCTCAATGGGCAGCATGCGCGCGCGCATCGCCTGCGCGCCTGCGGCCAGCGCTACTGCGTCGCTCATGCGCTCCACCGAGCGCGCCAGGAAATCCATGATCTCTTCGTTGCTGGCTGCGCCATCGAGGATGCGGGCGAAGTCGGTGTCGAGGGCGGTCATGTCAGCCCTGCCGCTTCGAGGAAATTTCCGATGATGGCGTGTCCGTGCTCGGAGGCGATCGACTCTGGGTGGAAATGCACGCCGAATAGCGGCCGGGACTTGTGCGACATGCCCATGACTTCGCCGTCCTCGGTTTCGGCGTCGATGGTGAAATCGGGGGGAAACGTCTCACGCTTCACCGCCAGCGAATGATAGCGCGTGGCTTTAAACGGGGAAGGCACGCCCCTGAAGAGCCCGTGCCCGTGATGGCGCACATCGGAGACCTTCCCGTGCATGGTCGCTTTGGCGCTCACCACGTCGCCGCCGAAGGCCTGACCCATGGCCTGATGGCCGAGGCAGACGCCGAAGATAGGCAGAGCGTCCGGCGCTTGTTTCAGAAGCGGCAAGCAGATGCCGGCTTCGTTCGGCGTGCACGGGCCTGGCGAGAGGATGATGGCTTTGGGCTTGCGCTTCAGCGCAGCCTCAACCGTCAGCGCGTCATTGCGCATGATCTCTGTCGGCACCCCGAAATCCTCCACGTAGTGGACGAGATTGTAGACGAAGCTGTCATAGTTATCGATGAAGAGGATCATGGAGCCAGCCAAGCTTATGAGTTGAGCGTGCGCGACAAATCAATCGCGTTCAACGCCATCGAGACGCGGGGGCTGGGACCGTCATAGCGCTAGCCTAACGAGCGACGCGCCGCTTGAGAACCCATTAGATTCCCGCCATGCCCGCGTGCTAGTTCACGGCATGTCCAGTCAGTCAAAAGACGCCAGGTTCTGGGATCGAATGGCTCGCAAATACGCTGCCGACCCCATCGCCGACACGGCCGGCTATGAGCGCACGCTTGAGGCCACGCGCGGGTACCTCAAGAGCAGCGACCTGGCTTACGAATTCGGCTGTGGCACTGGCACGACCGCACTTAAGCTCGCGCCATCGGTGGCGCGCCTCACTGCGACCGACATCTCGAGCGAGATGATTGCCATCGCGCGGGAGAAGGCGGCCGCGGACGGTTGCGCCAACGCGCAGTTCGAGGTGGGGACGCCGGACGCTGCGCCCTGGCCGGATGGGTCGTTCGACGTCGCCATGGGCTTCAACGTCCTGCATCTGATCGAGGCGCGCGAGGCGGCGTATGAAGCCGTGCATCGGCTGCTGAAGCCGCGTGGGCTCTTCATCACGAAGACGCCCTGCCTGAAGGAGATGAACCTCGCCGTGCGGCTGATCGTGCCGCCGATGCAGTTGATCGGACTGGCGCCGTATGTCGCTACTTTCAACGCCGGGGAGCTTGAGCGCGAGATCGCCGCCGCGGGCTTTGAGATCGTCGAACTTGCGCGCCACGGGAGCGGCCGCAATGATGCGCGGATATTTTTGGTGGCGCGGAAGGCGTGATCATCACCTATACCGCCACGCTTCCGCCGCCGCCTTGAACAGCGCGCGGGACTTGTGCAGCGTTTCCTGCAGCTCCAGCTCTGGATCTGAGTCCAGCACCACGCCGCCGCCGGCTTGCACACTCAGGACGCCGTTCTTCACGATGCCTGTGCGCAGCGCGATGCAGGTGTCCATGTCGCCGCCAGCGCCAAAGTAGCCGACGCCGCCGGCATAGATGCCGCGCTTGTGCGGTTCGACCTCGTTAATGATTTCCATGGCGCGGATTTTCGGCGCGCCCGAAACCGTGCCGTGCGGGAAACCCGCGATCAGCGCATCGAGCGCGGTCAGCCCCTCGCGCAATTCGCCTTCGACGTTGGAGACGATGTGCATCACGTGACTGTAGCGTTCGATGACGAAGCTGTCGGTGACCCGAACATGTTTTGAGCCGGCGCCCGAAAGCGCGGCGTCGTTACCGCCGCCGCCGCCGCGCCTTGCAACACGGCCCAGATCGTTGCGCGCGAGATCCACCAGCATCAGATGCTCGGCGCGCTCTTTTGGATCGGCAAGCAGATCGATTTCGTTGGCGTGATCCTCAGCCGGCGTCACGCCGCGCGGTCGTGTGCCCGCGATGGGACGAATGGTGATTGTTTCACCGCGCTTGCGCACAAGGATTTCAGGGCTAGAGCCGACAATCTGGAAATCCCCAAAGTTCAGATAGTACAGAAACGGCGAGGGATTCAGGCGTCTAAGCGATCGATAGAGCGCATGCGCCGGCAAAGCAAAAGGCGCAGAGAAGCGTTGACTAGGAACCACCTGGAACACGTCCCCGGCGCGGCAGTACGCCTTGCATTTTTCGATGAGCGCGCGGTAGTCCGCTGGGATCGTATTTGAGACCGGCGCCACATCCGGATTTGGCGGTAAATGCATGGTGGAACGGGGCAGGGGCCGATCGAGTGCGCGCCATACTCGCTTGAGCCGCGCCTCGGCCGCCGCATAGACCTGCGTCGCGTCTTTGCCCGCACGCCTACGCGCGGGCGTAACCATTGTGATCTCGCTCGTCACATTGTCGAAAACCGCGACGATGGTCGGGCGCACTAACAACGCGTCTGGAGTAGCCAATGGATCTTGCGCCTTGTCCGGCAACCGCTCCATGAAGCGCACCATGTCGTAGCCCAGGTAGCCAAATACTCCGGCGGCCATGGGCGGCAATTCCAGCGGCAGATCAAGCGCGGAGCTAGTCAGCAATCTGCGCAAGCTCTTGATGGGTTCTTCTCGCTGAGGACGAAACGCAGAGTCAGTGAGGCCCCCACGGCTCACTTCCGCGCGGCCTGCCTTGACCCGCCATGCCAAGTCTGGCCTGAGCCCAATTATTGAATAGCGCCCACGGAAATCCCCGCCCTGCACGCTCTCGAGCAAGAACGCGCCCGGATTGGCGGCGCCGAGCTTGAGCAACGCCGAGACCGGGGTCTCGAGGTCGCTTACGCGGCGCGACCAGACAACGCTTCCACCATGTTCGTAGCGCGCTGCGAAATAACTGAACGGGGGAGACGCCGCGTCCTCGTCTGGCGTCATTGCGCCGCTTCGTCCTCGGCGTTGGAACCGCGATAGAGCTGCTGCAAGAGATCCTCGTTGCGACGCACGTTAGCGCGGTCAACAATATCCTGTTGCAGCGCCTCGGCGACGCTCTCGGAAAGCCCCTCCTGCACCTGCCCGCGAGCGGCTTCCAGGGCCTGCGGATCAGCGCTTGGATCGACGCGGTTTATGCGCTCAACCACCGCAACGACAACCGCGTTCCCGTCGACGCGTACATCGCTCAGCACATCGCCTTCATTGGCGGCGAAGATCTGTCCCGGCAATCCGTTAGCGGGCACGTTGGCCGCCATCTGACGGTTCAACGCTTGTGAGCTCACGACAATACGCAGCCCCGAACTACGAGCGGCTTCCGCGAAAGTGCGACCGCCACGAACGGTCTCGACCACGCTCTCGCCAAGTTCGCGCAGCATTCGCCCGCGCTCACGCGACCGCCAGGCTTCTACCAGAGCCGCACGCACTTCGGTCAAGGGACGCACGCTGGCGGGGATGATCTGATCCACCGCCACGACGACATCTGCGTCACCCATCGGCACAAAGTCGCTCGCCTCGCCCTCGTTAGTGGAGAAGGCGGTCTCCAAGACCTGCGCTTGTTCGGCGAGGGCCGCGACCGCTTCGCCGCGCTGGTCACGCCCCTCGGCTTCCACCGCCGGGATGGTGATCGCTGGCAGACCCGCCTGGCGCGCAGCGTCCCTCACCGGAGCGCCAGCCCCACGGGCATCTTCAAAGGCGCCAACCGCGGCGTCGAGCATTGCGCCTGCTTCGTCGGCTGCCAGGAATTCGCGAAGTTCATCGCGCACAGACTCGAAAGAGCGCGTCGACCCGGGGGTCACACTAGTAACGCGGACAACAACGAACGGACTCAACTCGCCGCGTACAACCCGCGCCGGTCCGTTGGCCGGGCCAGCGAATACCGCCTCCGCGACGCGCGCGTCGAGCACTTCTTCCCGCGACTGGTTTTCACCCCGCACCGCTTGCAGACCGGCTCCACTTGCGACCGCATCCGCGCCTTCGCCTCTGCTGAGACGCGCCGCGATCTCGGCCGCTTGTGCTTCGTTAGTCGCAGTGATGCGAACGAAGCTTCGGCGCTCTGGCTGAACAAGCGCAGCCCTGCGAGCTTCGTACTCCTCACGCAAGCGGGCCTCGGGTATGTTTACTCGCGAAGCAAAATCGGACAGCCGCGCCACGACAAGTGTGAGGGAGCGGAACTCCGGCACGCGCAGCCGCTCCTGATTCTCCTCATAGAAGGCCTGCACTTGCGCCTCTGTTGGAGCCGGCACCGCGCCGATCGAAGCGCCCTCCGCGATAGTGACCACGCGCGTCTCGCCCGCGTAAGCCAGCACCAACGCGCCATAACTCGACGGCGCGCGAACGCCTGACAACAACGACTGCATAAGCATCTGGGTGGTGAGGTCGTAACGAAACTCAGCTTCGAAGTCGGCCTGCGAATAACCAAGCTGCTGCAGAAACGCACCGTAGGCGGTCTCGTCGAAGCTCCCTGTGATCGGATTGAGAACCATCGGGATCTCCCGAATGCGTTCGGCGACCTGTGCGTCGCTTACGCTCACACCAAGTCTATCGGCGAGGTTATGCATCGCCACGCGTCCGATAATGGCGTCCAGCAATTGAAGGTGGAACCCTGCGTCGATGGCGTCCTGCCGTGTGACATCGTTGCCCTGGTTGCGCTGGTTGCGTACCGCGAGATCCAGTTCCCGCGTCAACTGCACCGGCGAGACAGCGCGCCCACCAACGGTCGCCAAATCGTTGCCGCCGGCGCCGCTGAAGACGCCATTCACGCCCCAAATTGCGAAAGCGACGGCGAGTAGAAAAAGCAGAACGTAGGCAACCCAACCGCGGGTCAGCGCTCTCAGAGTTTGCAGCATTGGTACTTCCGATGACAAAGATTGCGCCGGACCATAGAGAGGGGCTAGGCGCTGGGCAATCATAACCCCCATTGCCTCGAGGGCAGGGAGAGGACACATGCCAGCAACCAAGCCGCTCATTGTGGGGAACTGGAAGATGTTCGGTCGCGGCGCCGACCTTGCCGAGATCACGTCCCTGGCGAACTTAATCGGCGTCGCGGCGAACCAAATCGAGGTGGTGCTTTGCCCTCCTATCGCATACCTGGCGCAGGCCGCCTGGCGAGCGAAGGACTTGGCGATTGCGGTCGGCGCCCAAGACTGCAGCGCCGAGAGCCGTGATAGCGCCCGAACCGGGGAGGTGAGCGCTGCGATGCTGGCGGACGTGGGCGCGACACATTGCATCATAGGGCACTCGGAACGGCGCGCACGCCACGGCGAAAGCGACGAGCTGATCCGCCAAAAGGCGGGGGCGGCAATCGCAGACGGTCTGATTCCAATAGTCTGCGTCGGAGAGACCATAGACCAGCGCCAAGCCGGCCGCGCCATCGAGGTGGTCCGCGCCCAGGTTGAAGCGTCAGCGCCGGCCAACCAGGAGCGGCTCGCCATTGCCTATGAGCCTGTATGGGCCATCGGGGCTGACCAGCCGCCTTCCCCAGAACTCATTGCCGAGATACATGCCGCAATCCGTACGGTGCGGCCGGACGTGCGGATCTTATATGGCGGGGCTGTCAACCCCGCTAACGCCGGGCCGATCTTCGCCGCGCCAAATGTGGATGGAGCGCTGGTTGGACGCGCCAGCCTGAAGGCGGCTGATTTTGCCGCGATTATTTTGGCCCACCCGGCTGCTAGATGAGGATGCACAAGTCCGAGCTAGCCTTTAAGATGAAGCTCAGCTATTGAGCGCGACTTCGCGCGCCGGACGAATTTCGCCGGCGAGCGCGCGCATCCGAGAGTTGGTGGGTTAATGGTCCTCGTCGTTCTCAGCCTGCACTTGCTGGTTTGCATGTGCCTGATTGGTCTTGTTTTGCTCCAACGATCGGAGGGAGGCGCCCTAGGCATGGGTGGAGGTGGCGGGTCTCTCGTTAGCGGCCGCGGTGCAGCGGACGCACTTGCCCGTATGACCTCGGTGGCGGGCGGCTTCTTCCTGGTCACCTCCCTCGGATTGACTTTTTTATCGGGAGCCGCAGGCGCCGACGCCAATACGGGATCAATCTTCGACAACGCTCCTGCAGCAGCCCCCATCGCGGCGCCCCCGCCAAGCACGCCCGACGAAGGGGCCGCCCTCGACCCAGCTGTGGATGCCGCGACAGTCGACGCCGCCGATAGCGCCGAGGCGCCTCCGGTCTCGCCAGACGCAACCGCCCGCGCCGCCCCGATCGCCGCGCCACCCACGACCGCGGCGCCGCGCCCAACACGCACGGCAGACGCGACCGCGCCGAGACCGGCAGCACCAACGACTGCCCCCCGCAACACCGCCCCAACCAACAGCGGCTCCAATCGACCACTGGTGCTCCCGAACAGTTCGGGCGGAGCGGCGTTGACCCTCGACCCAGGCCAATTGGCGGAAGGCGAATCGGTACAAACTGGGGAGCGCCTAGAGGCAGTGCGGCGCGAGCGGGCGGGTCCTGATCAATAACGCTGCAAACGCGGCGCTGCCGGGCATTCCGCGACTGGAAGGGAAATGGCGCGCTACGTTTTCATTACTGGCGGCGTGGTGTCCTCTTTGGGAAAGGGGATCGCCTCCGCCGCTCTCGGCGCGTTGTTGCAGGCGAGGGGCTACCGGGTTCGGCTCCGCAAGCTCGACCCCTATCTGAACGTCGATCCCGGCACGATGAGCCCCTACCAGCACGGGGAAGTGTTCGTCACCGACGATGGCGCTGAAACCGACTTGGATCTTGGCCACTACGAACGGTTCACCGGGGTTTCGGCCACCCAGGCCGACAACATCACCACCGGGCGCATTTATCGTGACATTATCGCGCGCGAACGGCGCGGCGATTATCTCGGCGCCACGGTGCAGGTGATCCCGCACGTCACCAATGCCATCAAGGAATTCATCCTCTCTGACCACGGCGGCGCTGACTTCGTGTTGTGCGAAATCGGGGGCACCGTCGGCGACATCGAAGGATTGCCGTTTTTCGAAGCCATCCGCCAACTCGGCCAAGAATTGGAGCCCGGGCAGGCGGCGTTCGTTCACCTGACGCTGCTTCCGTACATCCCCTCCGCTGGAGAGATGAAGACCAAGCCGACGCAGCACAGCGTGAAGGAGCTGCGTTCGATAGGCATTCAACCGAATATATTACTGTGCCGCTGCGATCGTCCGATTCCCGAAGACGAGAAGCGAAAAATCGCGCTGTTTTGCAACGTGCGCGAAAACGCCGTGATCGAAGCGCGCGATCTGCCCACGATCTACGAAGCGCCGATCGCCTACCACGAGGCAGGACTCGACACCGAACTCCTTCGTCATTTCGGGGTGACGGTGGCGCCACAGCCGGACCTCACGAAGTGGCAAACAATCGTTCAGCGGCTTAAGGCGCCTGATGGCGCAGTGACCATCGCCGTGGTCGGCAAATACACGGAGCTGAAGGATGCCTACAAATCACTGATCGAAGCGCTGCATCATGGCGGGGTGGCCAACAACGTGCGCGTCGACATACGCTGGGTTGAAAGTGAGACTTTCGAAGCGCGAGGAGACGCTTGGGCCAACGACCTGCAAGGCGTGCATGGCGTGCTTGTGCCTGGCGGATTTGGTGAGCGCGGCACGGAGGGAAAGATCGCCGCCGTGACATTCGCGCGCGAACATGATGTGCCATTCTTCGGCATATGTTTTGGAATGCAGATGGCTTGCATCGAAGCGGCGCGCAACCAAGCTGGGTTGAAGGGGGCCAGTTCAACTGAATTCGGGGCCGCCAAGCACCCCATCGTCGGCGTCATGACCGAATGGCTCAAAGGCAACGAGTTGGAGAAACGACAGGCAAACGGCGATCTCGGCGGCACGATGAGGCTTGGCGCCTACAAGGCAATTCTGGCCGCCGATAGTCGCGTTGCGCGCATCTACGGCGACACCGAGATCTCGGAGCGGCATCGCCACCGTTACGAAGTCAACACGGGCTATCGTGAGGCGTTGGAGACCGCGGGGCTGCATTTCTCCGGCATGAGCCCGGACGGCGTGCTTCCGGAAATCGTGGAGCGCGTGGACCATCCATGGTTCATCGGCGTGCAGTATCACCCCGAATTAAAGTCGCGTCCGTTCGAGCCGCATCCGTTGTTTGCAAGCTTCATCGAAGCGGCGCTGGTGCAGAGCCGGTTGGTTTAGGACAACCACATGATGTTGCGCACTATGCACGCCCTGCAGGGCGCGGCGTCCCCCTTCGGAGCCGCAGGCGGCGCGCCCACGTGGGGGTTGCTGGCCGTACTCATTGCGATTTGCGCGGTCTTTGGCGCGGGGCTTTGGCTTCGCAGTCGGCGCGCTGCACGCGCCGAGACATTGGTTCACGGAGATTTCGAGACCTTCGTGCTGGCGGCGCTCGCCAATGCCGCCAAACTGGATGGCGTGGTCACCAGCGCTGAGCAAGACGCTATTGCTCATGCGATGAGCGAGGCCTCGAACGCGGCATATGATCGAGCGAGAGTTGAAGCTGCGTTGGCGAGCGCCAGTCTCAGCAAGGGCGAGTTGATCGCCTACCTGCAAGAACGCGGCGCCGTGTTCTCGCACGATCAGAAGGTGTTGCTACTGAAGTTGCTGCTTTCGGTGTTTGTCGCTGATGAATTGTTTGACGAGGGCGAACACCACGCGCTCGTAGAGTACGCCACCGCTTTGGGTTTCGACCGGCAAAGCGCGCCCGGGCAATTGCGCGGCCTGTTGAGCGATCTGTCACGCGGGCGGATGGTCACGTGAGCAATCATCTGGTTACCGCATTGGCGAACGCGATGGCGTCGGCCAACACCGGTGCCACGCCACGGAACGGACGCGACAGCGCGAGCAGGATCTCCACGTGGTCGATGCCCGGATAGAGCTTCGTCTCCACGCGGCCACCACTGCTACGCATCGCCGACTCCAGCGCGTCGATGCTGCGTCTCTCCACGGTATTGTCGGCCTCGCCCCAACCGAGCCACAGCGGCGGGGCGTCAGCGCGGGCAAAACTCGTGGGCTGGGTCGTCGCGAGGTCGGGCGTCTGACCAAACGCATCGATGGTGGCTGAAACGTCAAATGGCAGAAAATCGTAGGGGCCCGCGAGCCCGATCGCGCCGCATATTCTCGAAGCGTCGAAGCTGGCGGTTTGCAAATACAAGGCGTTCAGCGCCAGCATGATCGCGTTATAGGCGCCGGCCGAATGTCCCATCAGGACGATGCGGGAAGGGTCGCCGCCAAAGCCGCCAGCGTTGTCGCCGACCCAGCGCACAGCCGCGGCGCAATCCTCCAGAAAGGTCGGGAAGCGCACCTCTGGGACGAGCCGGTAATTAGGGATGGCGACGAGGAAACCTTGCGCCGCGAGCGCGGCGCCCAGAAAGTTGTAATCGTCCTTGTCCCCAGAGCGCCACGACCCGCCATAGAAGAAAACGATGACCGGGAGCGGCCGGTTTTGGTTTTGGACAGGGTGGTAGAGGTCGAGGCGCTGTCTTGGTTCGGGGCCGTAGGCCTGGTCGTGCAGCGTCCGCCTGGTTCCCTGGTCGCGAGGGGCGAGCGTGTCAAATGTTCCCAAGGAGGGGGTGCACGCCGCCAGCGCTGGGGCCGCAGCCAGGAAGACGCGTCGATCCATAGCCTTCCCCTACGTTCTGGCCGCCATTTTGGATGCTGCATCCAATGGATATCCCGGGCGCATCTCTGCACAAAGGACTGTCAATGCGCAACGCGGAGGGCGCCCCCATGAGATTGGCCACGACGATTGCTGGTTTGGCGCTGGTGCTGGCGGCGCCGGCCAGCGCTGAGAGCCGAGACGCCTCTGGTTTTGATGCCATTTCCGCCAGCGCCGGCGTTCCGGTAGAGGTTACCGTGGGGCCGAGCTTCCGGGTGGAAGTCACTGGTCGCGACGCCGCCAGGATCGAGACCAGGGTCGATGGCCATACACTGATCATCCGCCCGCGCGGCAATTGGCACTGGGGACGACGCGATGCCGAGGTTCAGGTGACGATGCCATCAGTAAGGGGGCTCGAGGCATCGAGCGGAGCGCGGATCGAGGCCGCCCGGATCGACGCCGCAGAGATCGACTTAGGCGCCTCCTCGGGGGCCCAGGTTCGCGTCACCGGGTCGTGCGCTGCGGTGAGTGCTGACGCCTCCAGCGGCGCGCACATCGATGCCCGAAACCTTCACTGTGGCGCCGGTGTAGTGGATGTTTCATCTGGCGCGCAGGTGAACGTGCATGTTTCCGGCCGACTCGACGTGGAGGCTTCGAGCGGGGGCGATGTGCGCGCAACTGGCAGTCCTCAACTGGGCAACATTTCACTGTCCTCCGGCGGCTCACTGCGCCGCGTCGAAAACTAGGAACGCACCCATGCGCACGCCATTGATCGCTCTCACGATGTTAGCCGTTTCCGGGCCGGTTTTCGCGGAACCACGCGCCCTCACGGGTTTCAACCATGTCAACGCCTCCGGCCGGTTCACGGTCGAAGTGCGCGTCGGCGATGGCTACAGTGTCTCCGTTGACGGACCTGATGCGGCACGCATTCGCACCGTGGTCGAGGGTGATACCTTGAAAATCGAACCGACCAGGCGACCGTGGTTTGGGCCTGAGCCGTCGCTCGACGCAACCATTCGAGTGGTCATGCCCGAGCTCGAAGGCGTATCGGGCGCTCGTGGCGTCGAGTTAACCGCTGTCGCTGGCGGCGCTTGTCGCGGATTTTCCGCCGCCGCCGCGATGGGAGCTGTTGTCGATGTGCGTCAACTCGAATGCAACACCGTTGACGCGTCGGCGGCCATGGGCGCCGAACTCACTCTGGCGGGAACCTGCGAGACTTTGGACGCCTCGGCGGCGATGGGCGCGGTGGTTCGGGCGGGCGACCTGCGCTGCAACCTGGCCGACGTCAGCGCCGCGATGGGCGCGGACGTGTCCGTTTTCGCCAGCGAGGGTTACGACGCCTCCGCCGTCATGGGCGCCTCCGTCAATCTCGCCGGAAATCCGGGATACGGGGACCGTTCAGCGGTCATGGGCGGGTCAATCACCATCCGGGACTGAGCGGGAACCGGCGGGCGCCGGCGAAATCGAATTGCGCCGCGGCAGGGAACTCCACGTAGTCGTTCATG
>CAYRHK010000022.1:0-15829 GCA_964423825.1 uncultured Terricaulis sp.
ATGAAGTCGTCATAGCGCCCGGCGTCGAAATTCCGGTTGCGCGCCGACACCACGCCTACGCTAAGCGAACCGCCCAGCCCGAACGGATTGCCGATGGCGAGCACGATGTCGCCGACACGCGCCGTGTCGCTCTCTCCCATCTGAACATAAGGCAACGGCGTGCGTGTGCGCACGCGCAACACCGCGATGTCGGTGGCCGGGTCGCGCCCCACGACGGCGGCCTCGAAGCGCTCACCGCTTTGTAGAATGACCTCGATGCGATCGGCGGCGTCGACCACGTGATTATTTGTCACGACAACGCCGTCTGGGGAGATGATGAAACCTGAGCCGAGCGAGGTTACGGCGCCGGGACCTTCCTCGCCGCTGAAGCGGTCGAGCGGCGAGCCCGGGGGCGCCGCCGGCAGATCCTCGACGCCTTCGACCCGCTGGCTGGTGGCGATATTCACAACCGCTGGCGTCAAGCGCTCAGCCAAGTCGGCGAAGCCGCTCGCAGGCAGCCGCGATTGCGCCAGAGCCGGCGCGGCGAACGCGAGCAACGCAAACAACGGCAACAGTGAGCGACGTGAGACCATGCGCGAACACTAGCGCGGGCCGGCGCCGGATTGAAGCGCGCTTCAGCTCATTCCTGCTAAAGTTATCGCCCGCCCTGTCTGCGCTGCATATACCGGAAGAAATCGCTATCCGGGGAAACCACGATTGGCGTGCCCTGATCGATGGCGGCCTCATAGGCGCGCATCGAGCGATAGAACGCGGCAAACTCAGCGTCGCGTCCGTAAGCCTGCGCGAAGATTCGCGCCCGCTCGGCGTCGCCCTCCCCGCGCAGTCGCTCGGCCTCTTGGTTCGCGGTGGCGCGAATGATCGCGGCATCGCGCGCGCCCTCTGCCCGCAAGCGCCCGGCAACCTGGGCGCGCTCTGAGCGCATGCGCACATACACACGCTCGCGCGTCGCATCGGGCAGATCCGCCTGCCGGATCAGCACGTCGATCACGCGCACGCCGAGTTCGGCGGCGGCGGCGCGGTTCAAGTCGGCCTCGATCGCCTGCATCAGCTCGGCGCGCCGACCGGAGATGATCTCGTTCGAAGTCGCCGCGCCCAGTGCGCGCCGGATCGCCGCTTCGGCGAACACTTCAAGGCGCTGCGCGCCGTTATCCTCGGTCTGCGCGCTTTGATAGAACCGGCGCGGATCGATGATCTGCCAGCGCACGACCGCATCGACGCGCAGTTGTTCTTGATCCGAAGCGACGATCACTTGACCGCCGAGGGTCAAGCCGATGTTGCGCCGGTCGTAGGTGATCACCGTGTCGACGAACGGGACTTTCATATAGAGGCCAGGCTCATCGGCGCCCTGCTCATTGATCGTTGTCTGATACTCGCGAAACCGCAACACGATGGCCTGACGGTCCTGGCGCACGATATAGAACGTGTTCATCGCCACAACTGCGACGATGAGCGTCACGATGGCGGCAGGCAGGAAGAAACGGGGCATCAGCGCGCACCTCCGCCCGATGGCGCCGGCGTCGCATCACGGCGGGTCAAGCTCTCTAGCGGCAAGTAGGGCACCGCCCCCCCCCGCGCATCGAGGATGATCAGATTGCCGTTTCGATACACCCGTTCCATGGTTTCCAGGTAGAGACGGTCGCGCGTAACCTGCGGCGCCTGACGATACTCGTTGTAAACGGCGACGAAGCGCCCGGCTTCGCCGGTGGCTTCGCGGATGACGCGTTCGCGATAGCCTTGCGCCTCGTTGACGATGGTCGCGGCCTCTTGGTTGGCGTTGTTGCGCGCGGTTTCCGCGTCCTGGCCGGCGTTGACCACATCGTTGAACGCATCGGCCACAGCTTGCGGCGCCGCGGCGCGCAGCAACTCGACCTGCAGCACCTGCACGCCGGACTGGTACTCGTCGAGCGTCCGTTGCGTGAGCTGCTCGACATCTTGTTCGACCGCGGGGCGTTCGGTGGTGATGATCGCCTCGAGCTGGCGACGACCGATCACTTCGCGCATCGCGCTTTCGGCGACCTGGCGAACCACCTCGTCGTCGGGGTTGTTGATGTTGAAGGAGTACGCGACGACGTCCTTGATGTTGTAATTGATGCGGAAGCGCACCTCGACCAAATTTCGGTCGCCGGTGATCATCAGGCTCTCGTCGGCGTTGTCGACGACGCTATCGCCCTGCACCCGGTAGCCGATATTGATGGTGCGCTGGCCGGTGACGTTGTGGATGTGCAAGCCCGAGATCGGCTGCGGCAACTTCCAGTGCAGGCCCGGTCCTGTGGTGCGGTCGTAATTGCCGAACACGGTAATGACGCCGCGCTCGCCTTCATCGACCGTGTAGACCCCCGTCGCCAACCAGCCGAAAGCGAGGATTCCCGCCAAGACTGGCCACGAAAGTGGCCGCCGCCCGCCGCCGCCGCCGTTTCCGCCATCGCCGCCGCCCATGCGGAACCGCTCACGCCACTGGCGAAGCAATTCGTCGAGGTCTGGCGCCTGTGGCCGAGACGGCTGACGGGGCGGGCTGCCCCACGGCTTGCGGGGACCGCTGCCCCAGGGCCCCTGGCCGCCGCCTTGGCCGCCGCCCGATTGGTCATTCCACGGCATGAGAAATTCTGTCCCTTGCGCCACAACCCGCGCGCCCCACTTCCGAGGCGTCTCTTGCGCAAGCTGTGGGCGCCGATATGTGCTCTCGGTGATAAAGGATCAAGCATGAACAACCAGTTGGCGGGGCTGAAACGAGCGGTCGAGAACGCGCTGGACGCTGTAATCGATCCCATAACCGGACAGGGGCTGTGGGCTTCGGGCCGCGTCAACGGCCTTAACCTCGATGCCGCTGGCAAGGTTTCGTTCACCATCGAAGCGCCCGCCGGCATCGCCGAAAATTACGCGCCCGTGCGCGATCGCGCTGAGCAAGCGGTGCGCGCGACGCCAGGCGTCAGCCACGTTCTCGCCGTCCTCACCGCCCACGACGCCAAAACCGCCGCCGCGGCCGGGGGGACAGGTCGTGTACAACACGTGATCGCAGTCGCAAGCGCCAAGGGCGGCGTCGGCAAATCGACGCTGGCCGCGAACCTCGCCTGCGCCTTCGCTTCGCTGGGATACAGGACCGGCCTGCTGGATCTCGACGTTTACGGCCCCTCAGCCCCCACCTTGCTGGGCGTAAAGGACCAGAAGCCCGCCCCAGGGCCGGAAAAGACGATTGTGCCGATCGAGGCCCACGGTCTGAAGACCATGTCGATTGGCTACCTCGTCGATCCCGCCTCGCCGATGATTTGGCGCGGCGCCATGGCAACGAGCGCCGTGCGCCAGATGATCGACGACGTCGCTTGGGGCGAACTCGATGTCCTTCTGCTTGACCTTCCGCCAGGGACCGGTGACGTGCAGCTCACGCTGGTTCAACGCGTGCCGCTCGCAGGCGCGATCATTGTGTCTACGCCTCAAGAACTCGCGCTCGCCGACGTGCGGCGCGGCCTCGCCATGTTCGACAAGACGCATGCGCCGATCCTGGGCGTCATCGAGAACATGGCCTATTTCGAAGACAGCGCCGGCCAACGCATACCCATCTTCGGCGAGGGCGGCGCGCGCAAAACCGCCGCTGCGTGCGGCGTCCCTTTCCTGGGCGAACTCCCCATTGATGTACGCTTGCGCGAGAGTGCGGATGCAGGCCGCCCCTTGGTCGCCGCCCAGCCCGACGCCGCCACCTCGCAGGCATTTGTCGCGATCGCGCGCGAAGCCTTCGCCAACATCGCCCGCCTCGCCAAGGCGGCGCCGGCCATAAGCTTCGTCTAAGGGCGGGGAAGCGCTTGCCTACCCATCCAGCGCGGTCAAAGTGTGGAGCAGGTGAACGCCATGAACGAGAACGCGACCATGCAACCAGAGCCAACGCGCCGCGCGTTGCTCGCCGCGACCGCCGCCGCGTCGCTGGCTGGCTGCGCCCGCGCCCCCGCGGGCGGCGCTTTTGACGCCATCGTCGTCGGCGCCGGCGTCTTTGGAGCTTGGACAGCCGAGCACCTGCGCCGCCGCCGCAAGCGCGTGCTCCTGGTCGATCAAATGGGCCCGGCGAACGCGCGCGCTTCCTCAGGCGGTGAAAGCCGCATGACCCGCTCGGCCTATGGCGGCGACGCCATTTATACCCAAATGGCTCACGCCTCGCTCGATGAGTGGAAACGCCTCTCTGCGCGCGCGACCTTGCCCCTGTTCCATCGCTGCGGCGTGCTCTTCTGCTTTCAGGAAATGGTCGACTACGCGCGCCAATCCCTGGATGTGCATCGCGAACTCAACTTGCCGCTTGACGAACTTGACCATGGCGAACTCGCAAGCCGCTTTCCGCAAATGGACTTCGAAGGCATCAGCTTCGGCCTGTTCGAACCCGAGTTCGGCGCGTTGATGGCGCGGCGAGGCGTAGAGGAAACCGTCGCGCGGTTCGTGCGCCAAGGCGGCGCCTACCGACTGGCGCACGCTGAGCTCGGCAATGCGCCGCACGAAGTTCTGTTGGATGGCGAAGTCACGCGCGCCGACGCGATCGTCTATGCCTGCGGCCCGTGGCTTCCCAAGGTGTTTCCCGAAATTCTAGGCGAGCGCATCTTCGTCACCCGCCAGGAGGTGGCGTTCATTGCCCCGCCCGACGGCGACGAACGCTTCGATCCTGGTCACCTGCCCGGCTGGGCCGATTTCAACGGCGGCGATCTCTATTACGGCTTCCCGAATCTGGAGGGACGCGGCTTCAAGATCGCGCGCGATCATCACGGTGCGCCCTTCGATCCCGATACCGGCGATCGGCGCATCACTGAGGAGGGAGCGGCGTTGCTGCGCACGTTCGCGGAACGGCGCTTTCCCGCTCTCGCCGGGCGCCCGTTCACCGAGTTTCGCGTCTGCCAATATGAGAATAGTTCGAACGGCGACTTCCTGATCGACCGCCACCCCACGCGCGAGGGCGAATATCTGTTGGGCGGGGGCTCCGGGCACGGCTTTAAGCACGGGCCGGAAGTCGGCAGGCTGATGGCGGCGCTGGTCGTCGAAGGCGCGCTGCCCGATCCTCGCTTCTCACTGGCCACGAAGGCGACGATCCAGGCGCGCTCGGTGCTTTAAGCCAGTTCAAACTCGATCGGCAGCGACTTCAGTCCGTTCACGAAGGTGCTTTCTACATAGCGCGGCGCGCCAGCGAGGCGCACGCTCTTCAGCTTCGGCAACAGCTCCTCGAACAGAATGCGCATCTCGAGCCGCGCCAGGTGTTGGCCCAAGCACACATGCGCCCCGGTTCCAAAAGCGAGCTGGCGGTTGGGCATGCGGTCGATGTCGAACGTATCAGGGTTCGGAAAAACCTCCTCGTCGCGATTGCCGGACGCGTAGCAGAGCATCAGCCAGTCGCCCTTCGCGAGCTTGCGTCCGCGCAGCTCGGTATCTTCCGCCGCCGAGCGCATAAAGGTCTTGACCGGCGTCGCCCAGCGGATCGCCTCCTCCACCAGCGCTGGCGCGAGCGTAAGATCGCCGCGCACGCGTTCGAGCAAACCCGGCACAGTCGCGAGCGCCCACATAGCGGCGGCCGTCGAAGAAGACGTCGTGTCGTGGCCCGCCGTGGCGACGATGGTGTAATAGCCAGTCGCCTCGATCTGACCAATGGGGGCGCCATCGATCTGTGCGTTGGCGATCAGCGTCGCCAGGTCATCGCGCGGATTGGCGCGCCGATCCGCGCTGATCGCTTCGAAGTATTGCGTGAAATCCTGCAGCACGCCCCACATCAGCTGCACGAATTGCTCCACCGTCAGCGCTTCCTGGAAGCGCTGCGTGTCGGGGTCTTGCGCGCCGAACAAGTCCTGCGTGAGCCGCAGCATGCGCGGATAATCCTCGGGCGGAACGCCCAGGATGTTCATCACCACCTTAAGCGGATAATGCAGCGCCATGTCTTTTACGAAATCGCACTTCCCCGGCAGCGCCACGAATGAAGCAACCGCCTCGCGCGCGATGGCGCGGATTTCCTCCTCGCGCTTTTTCACGTTCGTCGGGGCGAACCAGGCTTGCGTGAGCAAGCGGTACTTCATGTGATCGGGCTCATCCATCTGCACCAGCGTGCGCACCAGGTGTGGCGTGCCGGTGATGGCGTGGGCGCGCGCGTCAGCGGCCTTGTTGGTCAGCGTGGTGGCGCGCACCGCACTTGGGAACAGCGCATTGTTGCGGCTGACCTCTAAAATGTCGGCGTGTTTGGTCACGACCCAGAACGGGTCGAAACCGTCCGGCTCCGCAATGCCAAGGGGATTGTTGGCGCGCAGCCAGCGATAGGCGTCGAATATGCGTTCGTCGGCGTAGGCCGGCGCGCTGACCAAAGTCTCGGCGATGTGCGGGGGCAGCTTCAACTCAGGCACTTGCGAGACTCCAACGGCAAGACTTCAAGTGTTCGCGCAGCGCGTCGCACTGCACAAGGCCTGCCGTGCCGTCAGCTTGGGTTATACTCCCACCACCATGGCATCGCGCTTTCGCCGAGAATGAACCCCGCCATCGACGCGTAGATGCGCTCAGCGCGCACGCTGTTGGCGAGCATCACGAGGCAACGCTGCTGGCGTTCCTGGCCGATGACAATGTTTCCGGTCCAATCATTGTGGCCGCCCTTGAACCAACTCAGCCCGTGAACTGGGTCGTTGTAGGTGACCAACCCCAAACCGGCCGACAGGTTGATCGTCTCGGCGCGCGGATCGGTCCAGTCGCGAAGGGTGGGAAACTGATGCGCCGAGCGGATCGGCAATTGCGGGCGCACGAGTTCGGCGCGCGATGCGCGCGTTAAGCCTTCGCCGCGCATGATGCCCGCCCACATGCGCGCCTGATCGGCGATGGTGGTGTCCATCGAACCCGCCGCGCTGACGCTGGAGCGTTCGTCATGCGGCTCGAACGAACCATCGGCGCCGTAGCCGTCAGCGAGGTTGGACGCGAAATCGGCGCGCCATTGCATGCTGGTGTTCGCCATCGCGAAACGATCGAAGATGCGCCGTTGCATCTCCGCGCCGACATCGAGGCCCAGCTCCTCCAGCGCCAATTGCAATACGTAGAAGCCTTCGCCGGAATAGCCGTAACGTTCGCCAGGCGCCCAGTGAAAGCGCAGCGTGCCGTCGTCCTCAAGCCAGCGGAAATTCGCAAAGCCGGTGGCGTGGTTCAGAACCGTGCGCGCGGTGAGTAAACGCCAACGATCATCGCCAGCGAGCGCGGTGTAGTCTTCGTACTCCGGCAGCGGCCGCGGCAGATACTCGCCGAGCGGGCGATCGAGATCGAAGCGGCCCTCGTCGACAAGTTGCAGCACCATATAGGCGAACGCCGTCTTGGTCAGTGAGGCGCCGTACATCACGGTGTTGGTTTCAAGCGGCAGCGCGCGCTCGACATTGCGGTGGCCGTAGGCCGCAACATGCGCGATCTGGCCGCCATCGATAAGTGCAAGGGCCATGCCTTCGACATCTTCGCTCGCCATCAGTCGGCGCGCTTCCGCATCGATAGCGCCGCCCGGAGGCGCGCCCGCGCCGACCCACGCCGCACTCGCACATCCCGCAAAGCCCGCCACGCCGAGGCCCGCCAACAAGGTTCGCCGTTTCACGCGCCTAGCCCCCTCCTCATTGGCGAAACCTTCAAGACCAGCGCCGGCCTCTGCCAGCCACGCGCGGCGTGAAGCCTCACTCTACCCGGAAAATGCGGATCGTGTTGGTCTTGCCCGGACGCCCGAACGGAATGCCCGCGATGACGGCCACCCGGTCATCCACCTTCGCAACATCCAGCGCGCGCACCGCACCATTGGCCTTCGACACCATCTCCTCGGTGCTTGACACATCTTCGGTAACGACGGCGCGCACGCCCCAAACCAGCGCCATCCGCCGCGCAGTCGCCAGAATCGGCGTCAACCCCACCACACCGCAGCGCGGCCGCTCGCGCGCGATCCTGAGCGCCGTGGAGCCAGTCGCCGTGAACGCGACGATCGCGGCAAGATCGAGCGTGTCCGCCATGTGGCGCGCCGACAGCGCGATGGCGTCGGCGGTGGTCGCTTCCGGCCGCGTCATGTCGCGAGGCAGCGAGGACCAATATTCATTGTCGTCCTCAACCGCGCGGATGATGCGATCCATAATAGCGACAGCGCTCTGGGGGTGGCGGCCCACCGCGCTTTCCGCCGAGAGCATCACTGCGTCCGCGCCTTGGTACACTGCCGTCGCCACATCGGAGGCTTCCGCGCGCGTGGGCGTCGCCGCCTCGACCATGCTTTCGAGCATGTGCGTGGCCACGATGACCGGCTTGCCCGCAGCGCGCGCGGTGCGGATGATCTTGCGTTGCGCGATTGGCACTTGCTCAGGCGGCAACTCGACGCCCAAATCGCCGCGCGCGACCATCACCGCATCGGACGCCTCAACGATCGCCTCAATGTCAGTCAACGCCGAGGGTTTCTCGATCTTGGATATGATCCCCGCACGTTCGCCAATCAGAGCGCGCGCCTCCTCCACATCGCCTGCGTGCTGAACGAACGAGAGGGCCACGTAGTCGACGCCGAGATCGAGCGCGTAGGCCAAATCCTCCCGATCCTTCTCGGTCAGCGCCGAAATCGGAATGCGGCGCGTCGGGACGTTGACGCCCTTTTGGTTCTTCAGGACGCCGCCGAAATCCACGCGCGCTTTCAGTTGTTGGCCGACGCGTTCGATGATTGTGATCTGCAACTTGCCGTCGTCAAGCTTCAGGATGTCGCCGGCTTCGAGCGAGGCGACCAGTTCGGGGTGGGGCATGCGGATGAGCCCCGCCTGTCCCTCTTCGCTGGACGCCTCCAGCGTCACCACCTCGGCAAATTTCAGTGTGATCTGCCCGTCCGCAAAGCTGCCGACGCGAATCTTCGGCCCCTGCAAGTCGGCGAACACGGCCACCGCCCGCCCGGCCTTTTCCTCGGCGGCGCGGATGGCGGCCATGCGTCGCTTGTGATCCTCGCGCGCGCCATGGCTGAAATTCAGCCGAAAACAATCGACGCCGGCCTCGATCAACATGGCCAGCCGCTCGGGTGGATCGCTCGCCGGGCCCATGGTCGCAATAATTTTGCAGTCGCGCGCGCGCATGCGATTCTCCGCCTGATGCGCCATTCAAGGCTACCGCGCCGGCTTGTCCAGCCTCAAGCGCCCATCTTGTAAGGCCCGCCCCGCTCCAGCGCACGTTGGTAGGCCGGACGATCTTGCTGAAGCTTCCGAACCCGCGTCAGGTTTGGATACCTCTCTAGCCCGCCGCGCGAGCCGGCCGCGTCGAGCACGAAGCTCATCTGGATATCGGCGGCGGTGAAACGGTCGGCGACGAAATAGTCGCGCCCACCCACCGCCGCATCGCAGAACGACAGGTGATTGGCGATCTCGGGCTCGATGCGCGCCGCCATCAGCATGCCGCCAGCCTCGCCCAGCATGCTGACATAGAGCTTCAGCAACAGCGGCAGCATCGCCGAGCCTTCAGCGAAGTGCAGCCAGAAGAGATATTCCGCGCGCGCCGCATCGCCCGCTGGAACGCTCAGCGCGCCGCCAGCCTCGGTCTCCGCGAAATACTCAATGATCGCGCCACTTTCAGCAAACACCTTGCCGTCGCACTCGACCACCGGCGATTTGCCGAGCGGATGGATTGCTTTCAACGCCGGCGGCGCCAGACGCGTTTGCGCATTGCGCGCATAGCGCTTCACTTCATACTGGAGCCCCAATTCTTCCAGCAGCCACAGAATGCGCTGGGAGCGGCTCTCTTCGAGGTGGTGGACGACAATCATCTCAATATCCCCCAAAATTCAGCTTCAACCCCGGCTCAGGCCAGCGCGCTTTGATCAGTTGGCCTGTGCCCGAAAGCGTGATGAACGCATCGCGCATGTCGGCGCCGCCGAAGCAAATATTCGTCACCAGCGGATCGGGGAACGGCGTGTGCATCGAGGCGCCCGTCGGCGTGATGGTGGTGATCCCTCCATTGAGAATAGTGGCGACGCAAACATCGCCGTTCGCCTGCACGGCCAGGCTGTCGAAATAACAATGATAGGGCTGCACGGCGACGACGCGCCCGGGAAGCCCCAGCGGATTGCGCGCCACCTCCCCAACGCCCGTGATCTCGAACGCCCAAAGTTTTCCAGTTTCTGTCTCGGCGGCATAGACAGTCTTTTCATCGGGCGAGAGACCGACGCCGTTGAGGCCGGTGTAACCGTAGGCCGCTTCCTTGATCAGCGAGCCATCCGGCTTGGCGTAATACAAGCCGCCGCGATCGATGCTGCGCGAATAATTCTTGCCAAGGTCGGTGAACCAGAAGCCGCCAGACCTGTCGAAGACGAGATCGTTGGGGCCGGAGAGTTTGTGCGCGCCGATCTTGTCGTACAGGCGCTCGACCTTGCCGGTGGCGAGATCGACGCGCTCGATGCGGCCGCTCGTGTAATTCTTGGCCGCGTGGCCTGGAATATTGAGACCGCCAACATTGTGATACTCGAAGCCGCCATTGTTGGTGATGTAAACGGCGCCGTCCGGCCCAAGCGCAGCGCCGTTCGGCCCGCCGCCGATCTCGGCGATCACTTCGCACCTGCCGTTCCAGACCCGCGTCAACGTTCCGCGCTGAATTTCCACCAGGATCACCGAACCGTCTGGCATGGCGATCGGGCCTTCGGGAAATTGCAGGCCGGTCGCGAGGACTTCGAACTGGGGCATGAGGTGACGCTAGCAACCTTCGCCCTCGCGGAGAAGGTGGCGCCGACAACTCCTCCCCCGTTCACGGGGGAGGTGGTCGCGAAGCGACCGGAGGGGGAAGCCGCGTCATCCCCCCATCGGCTCGCGCGGTTCGCTCTCGCCACCCCCGCAAGCGGGGGAAGAGTTCAGCGCTCCAACACCCGCACAATAAAATCCGCGTCGTCGTTTGGGCCTTGCGCCACGCGCTCGCGCGACACTTCGCGCCAGCCAGAAAGGTCGAGATCGAGCCGCGCGTCACCAGCCGGCGTCGAGTTCACCTCCGTCAGCACGATGCGATCGGCCAGAGGCGCCGTCGCTCCGTAAAGTTGCGCGCCGCCGATGACGCACACTTCGTCCGCGCCAGAAACCACCGCCATAGCGCGCCCGGCCGCGATCATCAGCGCCAAATCGGAATACACCCAGGCGTCCGCGGCGACGAATTGAGCGTCGCGGGAAAGCACCAAATTCTGTCGCCCCGGCAGCGGCCTCTTCGGCAAGCTCTCCCAGGTCTTGCGCCCCATCAACACCGGCTTGCCCATGGTCGCGGCCTTGAAGCGCCTCATGTCGGAAGAGAGCCGCCACGGCAACGCGCCGTCGCGCCCGATGACGCCGTTCCTGGCGATCGCAACCACGAGGGTGAGTTTTGGAGTCACGCAGCGCTTCTAACCTTGGCGCCGACGCGCGTCATCCCGTATGACGCCTTCCATGCCGCGCAATCTTATCGTTTACGGCCTCGCCGGCCTCGCCGGCTTCATCCTCTACGGCGTGCTGCGCTCGATCCTGGGCTTCGAACTCATGCTGGCGGTGTCGCTGATCGCGGTCCTCGTTGTCGGTTTCGTCGTCTACCGCAATCTGCAGACAAACCGCAAAGTGGCGGAGGCGACGCCCGAGCAGCGCGCCGAGGCGCTGCGCTTTGCGCCGGTCGAGGGCAAGGCGACGCTCACCATTTTCCGCAATCAGTTCGTCGGCCGGGCTGTTGGTCTCAATGTGCTGATCGACGGGCGCGAGATCGCGCAGCTGAAGAGCCCGCGCTTCACGCGCATCGTGCTCACGCCAGGCGCCCATCGGATCGCCGGCTACACCGGCACAAACAAGAAACCGGGCGACAGTGAAGGCCTGGCGTTCACCGCAAGCGCCGGTGAGGTGCTGGTCATGAAGGCCGAGGTCGAGCCGCAAATAGTCGGCGTTACCGTGAAGTTCACGCCGCTGGCGCTCGACCCCGCCCGCGCAGACCTGAACAAGATCAAGAAAATGGTGATGGCCGATCTGAACGCCATCTAGCAAAGAGCCCCGGCCTTGCAGCCGGGGCTCTCGCGTTCGGCATTATGTCCGCAATTACAGAACCGCGCCGATCCGGGCGAAGCCGGCATTGCGCACCAAGCTCGCGCCGTTGCGATCACGATCGAACAGCGACCCGCCAAAGTTCCAGCGTGCGCCGATCGAAAGTACATCGACGTCTGATCCATCGAAATCGGTTACATTGTAGCCGCCGTAGATGCTGATCGGGGCGCCGGTGAATTGGAACTCGCCGCCGACTCCATACGAAGTGAACTCGCTGCCGCCCTCGATGTCGCCGAAACCGAGCCCGCCGCCGATCGAGAAATTGTCGGTGACGAAGTGAGTGAGCGCCGCGTCCGCCGACGTCATCTGCGCGTCCAGATCGTCGGAGTCCGAATACGCCACGACCCCGCTCAAGGTCGTCCGCGCCATGTAGTAGGCGCCCTCAACGCCGAGCGTCCAGTAGCCATAGTCGAAGGCGCCGCCGAACTCGGTGTTGCCGAAGCCGACAAAGGCGCCCACCATATGATTGTCGTTGCGCCCGAAGATATGGCCGGTCAGGTTGTAGGTGTCCGCCTCCGCGCCGACGCCGCCGTACTCGTGCGAGCCATAAGCGCCGTCGAGTTGGAAGCCCATCGATCCGTTGCCGCCCCAAGCAGCGGCGCCGCCGAACTGCCAAGTGTCGATGTCATTGCCGCCAACGTCCGTGCTGGCGTAGCCGACCTCGGCATAACCTGATTGTGCGAGTGCGGCCCCCGGCGCGACGATGGCCAGCGCGGCAGCAGCGCCAAACAAAAACTTCTTCATGGAGTTCCTTCCCGTAACTTGGCCTGAGGCCCTTAGCTTCAAGATAGAACAATGCGTTGCGCCAGCCAGCGCCAGTTTGATTTGCACAACCTATCTCGGATCGCATGTGGCCTGCCGGCCACTCCTGCGCCACTGGGCAGCGACCGAAACCGGCTGCCGCGAAGGCTCAAACCGCAATCGGCGCCTTGATCGCTGGATGCGCCTGGTACCCCTCGAGTCTGAAGTCGCCATACTCGAACCCGAAGATATCCATGCGCTCTGGGTTCAGGCTCATCGTTGGCGCCGCGAACGGCGTGCGCGAAAGCTGCAAACGCGCTTGCTCGAAATGATTGTGGTACAAGTGCGCGTCCCCGAACGTATGCACGAACTCACCGGGCTTGAGCCCCGTCACCTGCGCCATCATCTGCGTGAGCAGCGCATACGATGCGATGTTGAACGGCACGCCCAAGAATACGTCAGCCGAGCGCTGATACAGCTGGCAACTCAAGCGCCCGTCCGCAACGAAAAACTGGAACAGACAATGGCACGGCGGCAGCGCCATCTGATCCACGTCCGCAGGGTTCCAGGCGCTGACGATATGGCGGCGGGAATTGGGATTTGTTTTAATCGACGCGACGACGTTAGCGATCTGATCGATCACGCGCCCGTCCTTGGCTTCCCAGCTGCGCCATTGCTTGCCGTACACCGGCCCGAGCTCGCCTTCGCTGTTGGCCCACTCATCCCAGATCGTGACCCCTTGCTCCTGCAGCCAGCGCACGTTGCTGTCGCCGCGCAAAAACCAGAGCAACTCAAGGATGATGCTCTTGAGGTGCAGCTTCTTGGTGGTCAGCAGCGGAAACCCAGCGCTGAGGTCGAAGCGCAACTGGCGTCCGAACACGCCGCGCGTGCCGGTGCCGGTGCGGTCGCCACGATCGACGCCGTGCTCCATGACATCCCCCAGCAGACCTAGATAGGCCACGTCCGCCGGGTTCGGCGTGACGGTAGCGGCAAGGGCTGGTTCTGCGCTCATGCAGCCAATATGGGCCGACTCGGCGAGAATGTTCAGCCCGGACACCGCGCCCGCGCATGCCGCCGCACGTCGCGAACCAGTGTGCTCGCGAACCAGGGCGTGCGCGCGTTGACGTTCACGCCCGCGGCGCGGATGGCGCGCGCCATCCAATGGTTGCAGACGTTGAGCAAGTGAAACGAACCATTCGCGCGCACGAAGCTCGACCGCCCCACCCATTTGCCGGTGCGTGTCACCAGCGCCGCACCGCCCTCATCCAGCGTCAGTGCGCGGTCCACGAACCCCACGAACGCCGCCGCGCCCTCGCGCGACACCGGGATCACCACGTCGTCGGTGGGTCCGAGATAAGCGGACGCCCGCTCGGCGTCATAGGCGATGTGAAGCACGGTGCGGCTCGGCGGTACGAGAGCGTCGAGCCCAAGCCAGAGATCGCCGCCCTCCGAATAGTAGAAGCGCTCCTCACCCCACCCGATCAAGAAGCTGTGCGCCTCTGGATATAGCCTGCGCAGCGGATGCTCGACTGGAAAGACGGCAGCCGGCGCGGCGATGTCGCTGTGAAATCCGTTCGAGTAGAGATGCAATTCCACGCAGTCGCCAGCGCTCGCAGCAGCCACCCGCGGCGCCGGCAATGGCGCGAACAGGTAAACCAGCAGCGCCGCCGCCAGCGCCCCAAGGACGACAAGGCGCGGACGCTTCAAGCGCCGTCCGAGAGCAGGCGCGTCTTGAACGCAAGCCCGGCAAGCCCGGCGCCAATCATCGGTGCGATCAGGAACAGCCAGACTTGCTGGATCGCATCGCCCATCACCCACAACGCAGGCCCCAGCGAACGCGCCGGATTGACCGAAACGCCCGACACTTGGATGCCGACAATATGAATGGCCGCAAGCGTCAGCCCGATCGCGAAGCCGCCCATGTCTGAGGGCGAGCCTTTTTGGGTGACGCCCAAGATCACCACGGCGAACAAAAATGTCGCCACCACTTCGAAAGCCGCAGCCGCTTCCAGGCGATAGCCCCCGAGGGAATGCACGCCGAAGCCATTTTGCCCAAGCCCAACGGTGTCGACAGCGAAGTCGGGAGTGCCCGAGGCGATCATCAACAGCACGCCCGCGCCGACGATAGCGCCAGCAAACTGCGCCGCCCAATACCCAAACATTTCCCCCGCTTGCATGCGCCCCGCCACGAACGAGGCAAAACTGACAGCGGGATTGATGTGGCAACCCGAAACCGGGCCGATGCCATAAGCCATCGCCACAATCGCCAAGCCGAACGCGAACGAAATGCCGAGCTGCCCGACGCTTTCGCCCGCGAGCACCGCCGCGCCGCAGCCCAAAAACACCAACGCCGCGGTTCCCACGAACTCGGCGGCCATTTTCTTAATCATCGGTCCTCTCCTCGCTGGCGCGGCATACCAGTCGGCGTCGCCACGTCAGCGGCACATGGATGCGGTTGGCCCAGCTCTCGTCCCACTCTGGCTTGAGTCCATGGGTCTTCAACACCGAGATGATCTCGCGCCCGATGGAAAGCGAAGCGCGCTCGTCACCTTTGAGATCGCCGTAATTCAAGTAGAGGCCATCGCCCGTCACCGCGTGCTCGGTGTCCTGGGCGTGATAGAAGGCGTAGCCGCGCGGACTCTTGCCTGCGCGCTCCATCTCTGTGCACTCAAGCGCGATTTCGGCCACGCCGCAAGCGCCACAACACGTAAAGTCCTGGCGGCAAATGACTCCGGTCGCCTCCAGTTCCGCGAAGGCCTGATCCAGCCGATCGCAATCTGTGCGCTCGCTCCACTGCGTTTCGGCAGCGCGCTGATCGACCCACAGCCGCTCCAACTCCGCCGCCGCGAACGCGCGCATGGCATCGGGATCCTCAGCTTCCTCGCAGGCGTCGTCGACGGCAAGCCAGACCTCGCTGCGCGGTTGGAACGCGGCGCGCACCAGCGCCAAGATCAGGTGGGCGATGTCTTCGCGCAATTCTGCGTCTGACGGCTGCGTCATGCCTCAAGGCTCCCCTCCTTCCCTTTAGTCGGGAACAGGAAGCGCTTCCACCCCTAGTGTCCCGGATCGGAAGTTCGCCA
>CAYRHK010000023.1:0-15752 GCA_964423825.1 uncultured Terricaulis sp.
CACGCCACGACATTACCTACCACCTCTTAAACGCAACAGACATTAAACCTATGCGGACGAGCACTTCAGTGTACTCGTGCGCGAGCATGCCCGAGTAGGCGCGCTCGGCGCCGGCGGTGTCGCCGCCGACTTCCGCCGAGCGCGCTTGCAGCAGCAATGCGAGGCGCGGTTCGTCTATGAGGTTCTCGGCTTTGTCGGCGTGCTTGCGGGCGTCTTCGAACTCGCCAGCCTCTGCCGCGATCAATCCCAGCGCCAGTGCTTCCTGGCCGCGACGGATGCGCGC
This sequence comes from uncultured Terricaulis sp., assembly GCA_964423825.1. GTDB lineage: Bacteria > Pseudomonadota > Alphaproteobacteria > Caulobacterales > Aquidulcibacteraceae > Vitreimonas. Next base: position 284 of record CAYRHK010000023.1, read on the forward strand.
CCGCTCGCTCATTTTGCCGATGCGGCCCGGCGCGTCCATCAGGAACATCGCCAAACGCAGGATCGGCAGCGCCACCGCGATCAGCGCGACCAGCGCGAGCAGCGCGAACAATGCGCTCGTGTCGCCCTGCCAGCCCAACCACTCGAAGTGCACGACGCCAGGGTCGCTGGTGAACACCTGCCAAGACAGCAAGGCGCCCACCACGAACACCAGCATCAACAACGCAAGTCGCAACATCGCCGTTAGCTCCGCGACAATTCTGTGCGGATCGCCACGATGCGCTCGTCGATTTCCAGGCGACGGGTGGCATCGTTGATCCAGGGCTGCGCGACGCGTTTGGACGCTTCGGGCAGACGATTCAGTTCTTGAATGGCCTCGCGCAAGCGATTGGCGGCCAAGTGCGCCTGGGCGCGCTCGACGATGCCTTCAGGCGTGTCGCCGGCGCCTGAGCGGCGCACGATGATCCACTGCGCCAGCGTGGCCTGGATGCGGCCCCAGAAACCGGCGCCAGCCTGGCTTTGGTGGGAGGCGCGCAGGATTTCGTTGTCGAGGGTTTCGAAACGATCACGCAATTCGCCGCGCGTAGGGGCGCCGATGCGCGCCAACGGTTCGAGCGCCGCGACATTCGGGTCGTTCGGCAACAAGGCTGCGAGCGCGCCGTGCGCCTGTACGAACGGACCGGAGGAGCCCGCTGCTTCCGTCGCAGCGACAACCGCATACGAAGCGCGCGCGGCGATCGCCGCTGCGCGGGCTTCTTCTGCAACGGCTGGCAATTCTTCCTGCAGCGCGCGGACTTCAGCGATGAGTGCGCTGACTTGTTCGCTCGACGGCATCGCGTTGAGGCGCGCTTCGACTTCGCGCAATCCTGACTGCAGCGCGAATACGCGCGCCGTGGTGCCCGAGTCGCCAGCGCCGTCGTTGGCTGCGTAAGCGAGCGGCGCGTTGATCACCTCTTCGATGGCGGCAAGGCGCTGATCGACGGCGCTGTCCGCCGCCGCTGGCTCGGCGCTTTGCGTTTCTGCCGGAAACGCCGAATTCAGCGCCGACTGCACTGCCGGCATGCGCGGCGCAATGGCGCCGCCTGCGGCGCCGACTCCAGCCGCGAGGATTGCAAGCGCGGCAGCCGTGCCGAACCCGATCCCGCCGCGGGGCTCGCCGCGATACCCGGGCTCCTCGTACTCAGCGTCGATCGCTTCAGCACGCCTGCGCTCGGCGTCATCGTCGTCCCTGGCCATGGCGCTCCCCAATTGGCGCTCGCCCGCTCTGGAGTTTTTCCAAAGTTTTTCCGCAGTTTCGCGCGGGAAACGAGTCGCTCGGCGGGAGCAAACTTAGGGCTCCGGCCTTGGCGGCTCAAGCGCTTGCGCCAGTGGGGCGGCTAGCCGAGGCCAATCGCTTTCAGGAGGGCGTCCTCGCGTGGCGCGGGCGCCACGACGATGGCGCGCCAGGGTGTGGCTGCGGCGCGCTCGGCCACCGCAAGGCTGAGGCAGGCCGCGGTGAGGTTGACGGCATTGGGCGCGCCGAGCGCGATGAAGATCTCGGCGGCGCGCGGGCTGTGGAACGCGACGACATCCAGTGGCTGGCGCAGCGCCGCCGGCAGGCTCGTCGCGCCCACGGCCTCATAGGCGATGCGGCGTTCGACTGCTAAGCCGTCGGGAGCCAAGAGGCGCGCAAGATCGCCTGCCAAGTGAGCGCCGGCGATGTGGATAAGGCGGCCGCCGCCCGGCCGGGCAGTTTCGCGGATCAAAGCGGCGAGCGCGGCGACGTCGCCGTTGGCGCTGGCGACGCTTTCGAAGCCAGCCTGGCGGGCGGCGCTGGCGCTGGCGTCGCCGACGCATAAGGCCTTTATTTTTCGTTCTGGGCTTGCGGCGCCGAATGTTCGAACGCCGTTGATGCTGGTGAAGATGAGCGCGTGAGCGCCCGAGACATCGATGTTGAACGGCCTTGGCGCGATGGTCAGCAGCGGCGCCACGATAGCCTCAGCGCCGCGTGCGCGAAAGCGCGCGGCGCTTGCTTCGGCTTCCGGCAAGGCGCGGGTGATGGCGACACGCAGCATGCTCAACCGGGATCGGATTCGAGCGATGCGCCGGCTTCTTCGCGGATGGCGTGGCCGAGGTGTTCGCCCAGCGCGCGGGCTTGATTCGCGGGGTCAGCGCCGAGAGCAATTCCTTCCACGCGGCGCCAGCGTAGGCTGCCGTCAGACTTCAGCGTCTCGCCGACCAAGCGCAGCGCCGCGCCTTCGACGCGCGCGAGCGCGCCGATCGGCGTGCGGCAGGAGCCGTCGAGAGCATGGAGGAACGCGCGCTCGGCTTCGATCTCGATGCGCGCCTCGTGATGTTCGAAGCCCGCGAGCAGATCGCGCACACGCGCGTCATCATCGCGGGCGGTGATCGCGAGCGCGCCCTGGCACGCGGCAGGCGGCATCAGCTCCGGATCGATCAAGCTCACGGCACGCTCGGCGAGGCCCAGGCGTTTCAACCCTGCGAGCGCCAGAAACGTGGCGTCGACGACGCCAGCGTCCAACTTGCTCAAGCGTGTGTCGACGTTCCCTCGCAATGTCGAAATACGTAGATCGGGGCGTGCGAACAGCGTTTGAGCTTGACGGCGCAGGCTTGCAGTGCCGACGCAGCCGCCGAAGGGGAGCGTTTCCAAGTCCCGCGCCACGTGGCTCACGAACGCGTCGCGCGGGTCCTCGCGCTCGGGCACGCACGCGAGGGTGACGCCGTCCGGCAGTTGCGTCGGCAGATCCTTGAGCGAGTGGATGGCGACGTCGATCCGCCCCTCGAGCAGCGCTTCGTCCAACTCCTTTGTGAAGAGGCCCTTGCCGCCGGCCTCGATCAGACGGCGGTCCTGGATGACATCGCCGCTGGTGGTGATCGGCACGATGTCGAGCGCCCCGAGGTCAACGCCGAGATGCCGCGCGAGGCGCAGGCGCGTTTGCTCGGTTTGGGCCAGCGACAACTTTGAACCGCGCGCGCCGATGCGGAGGAGGGAACTCATGGCGCCACTATGGACCCCGGATGCTCTCCCCGGCAATTAGTGGGGCGCTCGCAGTGTGTTTCTCGCAGTGTGTTTCAGGCGTGTCTTGGCGAGGGCGCGCGGCGAAAAGTGCACCGCCGCGAAGGTCGCGACATCCTCAAGACGCCCCACCGCACATTGTCGCCAGGTCGGTGGCCATCACGTTGAGCGCCTCGGCAAATGTGCGATCCAAGTGTTCGTTGAATTCACCGCGCCCGTTTGCCCAGTTCGGCGAAACGTATTCCCCGCGATAATAGTTCTCGCTGCTTTGCGCACCGTGCGCCGCTGACACGCGCAGCACAACGCTGCCCGTCTTGTTCATGCCCAGCGACGCGAGCCAGACCGACTGCAATCTGACACGAACGGTCAACACGCTCGGACCGGGCGCCGCGGCTGGTTCGGCGGGCTCCGCCCCAGCAGCCTCAGCGGCGGCTGCGTCGGTTGCGACCACTTCAGCGCCAGTCTCAGGCGCGGGGATCTCCGCGGACGCGAGGGCAAAGGTTGGCGTAAAGCCGCGCTCGCGCAATCCCACCTCGATGATCGAGCGGAGCCAGGCATCGCGATCGCCTGGCGCTGCGATCGATCGAACGCCGGCAATGATGCCAATGGTTTCTGGTGCGCGCCGGTGGTCCGTGAGTTCCGCGACCACGACCTCACACCCCGCCACACCCGCGACCGGAGCGCGTTCGGCGTAAGTCGGGTCCATCAGCAGAGGCGCTGCCGGCTCCGCGAACGCGAGGCCCGGCGAAACCAGCGCCAGCGCCAAGAGCCCGGCGCGCAAACCGCTCGCGCATGCGCGTTGGCTATTGGCTGAGCGTTTGAACATGAACCAAGCCCCCATTGAACAACAACGTTCCATTCTCATCTTGCTCGACGATCCGGCTGCCGGGATAGGTGCGGTCGGTGTTGCGTGGTGCCGCGGCGGCGGCCTGTAAGTCGGCGTCGGTGAATTGCAGCGCACGAGGAATGAGCACGGCGAGGTCGCCAAAAGCCGTCGTCAGCGCCCGGCGCATTAGAGCGCCGTCGTTCGCCGCCCACCGCACTGAGTTCTCTTCAGGCGTCGTGGCGTCGGGTAATTGCACTGCGCTGGTGAGACCTTGCGAGAAAACCAAGTAGCGGGGCTGCAGTCGCTGTTCCGGCCGCCGTACACTGGCGTCAACCCTATTGGCGATAGCTATGAGAACGCTCACGCGCACCGTAGCGAAATCAGGAGCGACATCGTAGGCGTACTCAAAGAAGGCGACCTGGCCAGTTGCGGCGGCGTCGAGCGCTGCGTTCTTGGCGTACGGAGAAGCATCGCGGCCAAACAACGCTGACTGCCCGCCAAACCAGGGCAACCCAGCGGTTGCTGTGTTGGTTGTCTCGATTGCCAGGGCGTCGACATCGAAGTCAAAAAGTGTGGCGCGGATCGGCGTAATGCCGACCTCTGCCCTGCCGGCCCGGCTCGATTGGATCGAAGAATCTATCATCGCACCGAGCAGTCCCCCACCCATCGCCCCGCTCACATTGGATGGATTGATGGCCGCGCCGAGCTCTGGCTGCGGCACGAGCACGTGCACCACGCGCCCGCCTTCAATGACGCGCGCGCTCTCCTGCAAGACGTTGAGGTTGCGTCGCTCGCGAGCAACCGCGGGCTCTGCCAGCAGCAGCGCAGCCAAGGCGACCAGAAGCATTGTACGAAACATGTCGGTCCCCCAACTGACGAAGCGCGGTGGTAATAGCTCGGTGAACTCAAATCGGGCAATAGCGCTCCAGCGCCAAGATTGCCTTTGCCGCCTCTGGCGGCGGCGGTCCATAGTGCCGGCATGAAACCCCTCGCCATCCTCGGCATCGAAACTAGCTGCGACGAAACCGCCGCGGCGGTGCTGCGCCTCGACGACCAGGGCCCGCATGTGTTGTCCGATATCGTGCTCGGGCAGGCCTCGCAGCACGCGCCCTACAGGGGCGTCGTGCCGGAGATTGCGGCACGCGCGCACGTCGAGGGGCTTGACGGCGTGATCGCCGCGGCAATGGCCGACGCCAAGTTGGGCTTCCCCGACCTCGACGGTGTGGCGGCGACAGCGGGGCCAGGATTGATCGGCGGCGTCATGGTGGGCCTGATGGCGGGCAAGGCCATCGCGCTCGCGCATGATTTGCCGCTGATCGCGGTCAATCACCTCGAGGGGCACGCTTTGTCGCCGCGTCTGGCGCAGGGCGGTGCGACGTTCCCCTATCTGTTGCTGCTGGTTTCCGGCGGCCATTGCCAGTTCATCGCGGTGTTGGACATAGGCGTTTATCGCCGCCTTGGGACCACTATCGACGACGCCCTGGGCGAGGCGTTCGACAAGGTCGCGAAGCTTCTGGATCTTGGCTTCCCCGGCGGCCCCGCGGTGGAGGCGCTTGCAAGCGATGGCGATCCGGCGCGATTCGACCTGCCGCGGCCGCTCTTGGGGCGCGAGGGTTGCGATTTCTCATTCGCCGGCCTGAAGACGGCCTGCGCCCGGGAGGTCCAAGCGCTGGGTTCGATGAGCCGGCAGGACAAAGCCGACCTTTGCGCGAGCTTTCAGGCGGCGGTTGTTGATGTCGTGGCGGACCGCACCAAGCGGGCGATGGGCCTGTTCGACCCATTTTGGGGAGCGCGCGGGCGGCTAGTGACAGCCGGCGGCGTGGCCGCGAATGGCTCGATCAGGATGAAGTTGAAGGAGTTGGCCGCCGAGCGCGGCTACGAATTTCAGGCGCCGCCGCTCAAATGGTGCACCGATAACGCCGCAATGATCGCACTGGCGGGGGCGGAACGGCTCCGGCTTGGATTCAGTGACGACCTGTCATTTCCAGCACGGCCGCGGTGGCCGTTGGACGAGGAGGCAGCGCGCCTGCGCCCCAGCCATGTGCCGGGGCGCAAGGGCGCTAAGGCTTAAGCCACAACGCTTGCCGCGACGAAGATCAGCGGGGCGAGGGCGGTTGAGACCAGGGCGATCGCGACCACCACGGCGAGGCCGCGCGTAGCGCGCGGAAGGTCGTGAACAGACATGGGTAGGCTCCTTTTTTGGGCTTCGATGCTGCGAGTGCGAACACCGAACGTCAGGGAGATGCGCTCATTCATCCGCGATCGGAAGGGGCTAAAGTCCAGCGCAGATATGCATTATTGCATGAATAACGAACCGTTAATCGTCATAAATGCAACGGCAGATCGCCTTCTGGGATGGCGATCTTCGCCATCGCACACGAAACCCTGTCGGTCAGGCAATCACCTGGGCGGCAGTGTTGAGGATAGGGGCTGCGACGGCGATCACGAGCGCGGCGGCAGCGAAGACGAAAGCCAGCGATAGAGCTGAGGAAGGGCGAAGGACGGTCATCGGCGGGGCTCCAGTAAGCAGCGTTGGAATGACCACTATGTAGCACCGCCCCGAACAATAAGCAATGAACAAAATAATTTTTATTTAGCGCAACTAACCCTCTACCGCGGCAAGCGTCCGCGATAGCGTCGACGCCTTGGCGGCTCTGGAATAAAGGCCGTTCAAGATCAGGCTCAGCACCCCTTCCAACTCGCGCTCCAACTTCGGAAGGGTCAGACTTGAGAAGAGTTGCGGGACCGAGAATTTCATGGTCGCGGTTTGCATCATCTCAGCGTGGAAGGCGTGATCGCCCTCCGAAAATAGGCCGGTCGCGGCGCCTTCTTCCAGCAGCGCGGTAAGGAACACCCGCTCGAGCGCCAATTGTTCGTTGGCGAACAGGGGGCGCTCGCGATGGAGAACCTCAGCGACTTCCAGAATCTTGGCGTTTTCCTCGAACATGCAGAAGGAGTCGCGCAGACGCTTGAAGAAGATCTCACGAAGGCGCTGGTCCGGCGCGAGGTCTTTCTTGCGAGCAATGGCAGCCAGTTCGGCCTGCTCTTCGGCATAATGTTTGCGCGCCATGGCCTCGGCGATGTCGATCTTGGCTTCAAAGAAGCGGTAGATGTTGCCCGGCGACATGTCGCAATCGGCCGCGATCTCGGCCATTGTAGTCTTGCCGTAGCCATAGTGCTTGATGCGATTCATCGCGGCCATCAGGATGCGGTCGCGGGTGGCGGTTTTCTCGTCCATCCCTACTCAATACCTGGTTTTCGCTGAACGATCAATGAAGGATTCAATGATGACCCCGTTCGGGAGCGTGGCAGTTGTCGGTGGCGGCGCTTGGGGTACGGCGCTGGCGCAGGTAGCCGCGGCGGCAGGCCGCGCGACGACGATCTGGGCGCGAGAGCCCGAGACGGTCGCCTCCATCCTCGATGCACATGAGAACACGCTGTTTCTTCCGGGAATTCGCCTGCATCCGAACCTCTTGGCGACCGCCGACCTCGGGGAGGCGGCAGCAGCCGAGTTGATCTTGGCGGCGCCGCCCGCCCAGCACATGCGCGCCACGTTGCGGGCCTTGCGCCACCACCGACCGGACGGAGCGATCGTTCTCTGCGCCAAAGGGGTCGAGCGTGGCAGTCTGGCGCTCATGACGGACGTGGTCGCCGAAGAATTGCCTGACGCCACGCCGGCCGTGCTTTCCGGGCCTGGGTTCGCCAAGGACGTGGCGCGAGGATTGCCGACGGCGACCACCATCGCGTGCCAGGACGCCGCGCTCGCCAGCCGCATCGTGGCGACCGTCGGTTTGCCGACCTTCCGTCCTTACGTGGTCGACGATCTGGTGGGGGCCGAGATCGGCGGCGCGGTGAAGAATGTTGTCGCCATCGCTTGCGGCATGGCGGAGGGCCGAAAGCTGGGTGACGGCGCCCGCGCGGCGCTGATCACGCGCGGGTTCGCCGAGCTGACTCGTCTCGGTGTGGCGATGGGCGGGCGCGCGGAGACCCTGGCGGGATTGTGCGGGCTTGGCGATTTGGTGCTGACCTGCGCGTCGCTGTCGTCGCGCAATACCTCCCTCGGCGCAGCGCTCGGCGAAGGGCGGGCGCTTAAGGATGTGCTGGCTGAGCGCCGCTCGGTGGCGGAGGGCGTGGAGAGCGCGCCCGCCGTTGTGGCGCTTGCCGCCAAGCACAGCGTCGAGATGCCGATCTGCGCAGCGGTCGATGCGATCGTCGGCGAACGGATCAGCATCGATGAGGCGATCGCGATGCTATTGTCGCGTCCGTTCCGTACGGAGGGCGTGTGAGGGCTCTCGCTCCGCTTGAGGACGTGCCGGAGGGCGGAGCGCTCGTCGTTGAAGGCGTGCTTCTGACACGCTGCAAGGGGGCGATCTCGGCGTTTCGAAACCGTTGTCCGCACGCGGGCTTCTCCTTCGCTCGAGCGGATGGAAGCGTCATCGTGCAAGAACGGCGCTACCTCGTATGCCCCGTCCATGGTGCGAGCTTCGACTTGAAAAGCGGCGTCTGCGCGGGAGGCCCGTGTAATGGCGAAGGGCTTTCGCCCGTCGCCATTACGATATGCGAGGGTCAGATCTACGCTGCCGTCTGATCCTGCTCGGGAGATGTCGGCTCTTCCGGGTTATCGTCGTCATCGTCATGGCGCGGGCGCATGAGGAAATAGCCGACGCCGGCGAGTACAACAACGCCGAGCGCGATCCATGGAAACCAGCCGGCGAGGCCGCCAAAGCTGGTTTGTCCTGGGGCCGAAGCGTCAGCCGCCGGCTCGGCAATCGCCAGCGCTTGCGGGTTCACCCCGGTGACGAGCGCAGGAACGGTGTAATCCGAGACTGAATCGCTCGCCGGCAGGAAATCCTCGTGGCGCCGGCCTTCAGGGAAGCTCAACATCGCCTGCAAGCTCTCGGCGGCGGCTTGCATCTCCGGCATCTGATCGGCGCTGCCGACTGAAGTGAGACAGGCCACGCCGTATCGGCCTAGTGACTTTTGTTCATAGCGCATGTCGGCTGCATTAGCGCTGCCGGGCGCAGCTGCGCGTTCGGCCCAGACGATGCGAGGCGTAGTCGTTGCGCTGTAGGCCGGCGCGGTCGCAAAGCCTTCAAAGGGGCGATTTTGTGTACGGCGCGCCTCACGCACCTGATCCTCCAAACCGGCGTCGCTGAGTCCCGAAGCGGTCTCTGCCTGCACGTAGCCGATGGCGTCGTACGAGACGATCGTCGCCCAGGTTCCCGGCGCGCGTATATCGGCGTTCGCGGGCGCTACCAGCCCCAGCACTTCACCAGCAGGCGCCGCGGCGCCCTTACGCTGCAGGAAGGCGTTGGCTTCTTCTGGACCGTAGAACCGATGACTGCGTGGCACATTGATGGTCAGCGCGCCGCCGCTCAATGGTATGACGCCGCTGCGGCCTTGCGGCGGCGCGATCGGCGCGGCGCGCACCGGCTCGGTTGGAGCGGGGCGCGCGTTCACCGGCGGCGCGGCCACGTCGGGGCCCGCATCGCCCGGTCCGTCAGAATAGGCGGGCGCGGCTATCATTAGCGCCAGCGCCGCCAGAGCGGCGCGCACCATCGTCTTGCGCATGGCAGTCTCCCTCGCTCGCCCAGCGGGCGTCCCAGCGATCCCATTAACCAATTCGATCTGGTTTGTCGCCCCGTCAGCGGCCACACGCCGCGCGCAATTCAGCGGCGGCATTCGCCATCGCTTCGGCGATGGCGATGCGCCACTCGGCGATGGTCGTGGCGCGCTGCGCGGCGGGCGGATAGGTGACGCCGCGAGAGGAGTTCACGACGCCGCCCTCCAAACCTTGCGGTCCTGCAATAAAGCCGGCCACCGCCTCGGCGGCGCTTGCCCCTTGCGCGCCGTACCCGGGAACCAGGAAAAGCGCCTCTGGCATGGCTTCGCGCATTATGCGCGCCTCATCGGGATAGGTGGCGCCGGCGACCGCCATGAGGCCTGACCAACCGCTGGCGCCTTTGAGCCGCGTGACCTCCGGCGCGAGCATCTCGGCGACCCGCCGCCAAAGCGGCGCCCCGCCGACCTGCAGGTCTTGTACATCTCCCGCGCCCGGATTGGAGGTCCGCACCAGCACCGCAACGCCCTTATGCGTGGTCTGGGCCATCGCTATGAACGGTTCAAGCGAGTCTTTGCCGAGGTAGGGGTTCACGGTAACGCAGTCGGCGTCGAAGCCGGGCTTCGGTCCCAGGCAGGCGCGCGCATAGCCCTCGGCCGTCGTGCCGATGTCGCCGCGCTTGGCGTCCAGTATAACGAGCATGCCGGCGTTGTGAGCGTGTTCGCAGAGCATGCGGCCTATGGCGTAACCCATCTCGCCGAATTGCTCGAAGAGACCAAGCTGCGGCTTCAGAACTCCCGAGTGCTTGCCGGCGATCTCGATGATGCTGGCGCCGAACTTGAGCACGGCGGATGCGTCTTCACGGGCGTCGCCGAACAGGCTTGTTGGGATTTTGTCCGCGAACGGATCCAGGCCGACACACAGCGGCGAGCCCGTGCGACGCGTGCTTTCGATCAGACGGTCTGCGAAGGGCGCCGTCATGTCGGGGGCATGTCATCGGGCGCCACACAGATCACCTGCGCCACCGCGAGCGACCGTCGCAGATTGTCCGACTCCGGTCCGTAATTGTCGCTGGTGAGGCGTGGCGCGGGATCGCCGTCACTGGAGACGCGCTCGACCGTGAGGAAGCGTTGGATCGATGACGGCGCGGCGGTGTAGATGCGCCCTCGCCGCGCCGACTCCGCGATGGTGACGCCGATCACCTGGCCGTTGGCGGCCAAGGTTGGGCCGCCGCTGATGCCGGAAAGCGAGCCGCGCAAACCGCCTGTGCGGCCGAGCTCGGCCCAAACCAGCACGGGCTCTTCGCTTTCGTAGCGGCCGTGCGCGACGAGAATTTCGCGACCGATGAGTCGCGAATAGGCTTCGCCCGGTTGCGCTTGCGGGAAGCCCACGTGAAAGGCGCGTTGGCCGATCTGAAAATTCCGCTCTGAAGTGTCCAGCGCGAGCGCCGCCGGCGCGCCGTTGGTGCGCAAGAGCGCGAGGTCGGCGAACAGCGCGCGCTTCACATCGCGCACCGGTACGGCTTGGCCACGCGCAATGACGAGCCCGACATTGCTGCAGCCGTCCACTACGTGGCGCGAGGTCAGCCACCAACCTTGTTCGGAGATGGCGAATGCGGTGCCGATGCCAGAAGAGATAGGGCCGACTTCGACTAGAACTTCCGGATCGTACACCGAGGGGGGCGGCAGATAGGCGCCGGACTCTATCGCATCGGGCAGCGGCGCGGGCGCGTCGGCGCGTTGCCCGACGCGGAACAGCGCGAAGACGATCGCCGCGACCACGATGAGGTAAAGCAGCCAGTCGGGGATCAGCCGAAACACGTCAGCCGCCGCGGATCATGCTGACATTGGGGTCGGACACCGCGCCGGCGAGGATGAGCGCGATACCGATTTTCACACTCATCAGGAAGATGGCGGAGGCGACGTCGCCTTCGGCGATGCGGCGCGGAAGTCCGCGCAGGATCATGTCGGTGAAGCGGAAAGCAAGCAGTTGAATGAGCAGGGTGACGAGGCCCCAGATGAGCAGGTCGACAGCGCCGAAAGAGTGCGCGAGGCACGCGCCCATCGGTATGGCGAGGCCAACGACGACGCCGCCGAACGCGAGCGAAGCCGAGGGGTTGCCCTCCCGGATGAGCTTCAACTCCTTGTGCGGGGTCATCAGCGCGTAGGCCGAGAGTGAGCCGACGAAGAGGCCGAGCGCCACCAGAAGCTGCAACAGGAAATTCGGAAAGCCCGCGACAAAGGCGTTGATCGGCGCGGAAAAGTCCATGAGGCCATCCCCCAGGCTGCAGCGAGCGCAGCCGATTTTGCGGACACTGCGCTAGCGGTTCCATGACGGCGGCGCAAGACAAGGGCTGGCGCCGACGCAGCCGCTAACCCTTTGTTAGCCGAGACGGCGCGATCTAGCGGCCATGCGTCGCGCACTGTTGGTGATTGCAGCGTGCTTCTTGCTTGGCGCCGGCCCGCCCGCGTTGGCGTCGGGCAGCGGCGGCAGCGCCCCATCGCAACAAGGCGACAGTCCACAAGACCGACTTACGTCAGCGGAATCGTATCTGCCGCTGCCGACGCTGTCGGCTGGCGTGCTGCACCGTTACTCCACCCAAGGGACGCTGGTCGTCGACATGGGGCTGGACATCCCCGATGAGGCCCTGCGCCGACGCGCGCGCGCCAATGAGCCGCGCTTGCGCGACGCGCTTCGAACCGCGCTCGCCACCTATGCCACCACCTACTATCGCGACCGCACCCCTCCAGACCCGGCGCAGTTGACCCGGCTGATGCAGACGGCGGTTGATCGTACTTTGGGCGCGTCCGGGGCCCAGGTGCTGCTGGTCAACATCATCTACCAGCGTCGCAATTAAATTCATGTCCCCCGGCAAGCGATCGGCATGATGATCGCGGTGATGCTGCCCGAGACCGGAGCACGATAAATCTGCGTGGGCTCGTCGCGCGCCACGACAGACTCGTTGGCCCCCATGATCTGACGCTCGACCACGATGAACTCGCCGTTGGCGCAGTTGAACCGGTAATGCAGGCGCTGGTGAGTGTAGCGCACGGTTGTCTCGGTGGTCGCGTCCTCGAATGAGAAAAGCTGGGGCCGGCCGTGGCGCACCTGCACCCAGATGTCGGCCGTGCCGTCCGGGCTGCGGGTGATGGTGCGTTGGTTGAAATGCACTTCGCCACGGCACGTGTCCGGTCCGATTTCCGGGCGAGGGCAGTCGCGCTGATAGGCGACCAACAGCCAGTCTGGCAGGTTTTCCGCGCTTCCGAGGACGACCGTGCCAGGATCGGCGGGTTCAGCGCCGTCTTGGGATTGCGGCTGGCCACACGCGGTGACGGCGAGGGCGGCGAGAGCGAGCAGGGCGCGTTTCATTGGGTTCCTCTTCAACGGTTTTGATGCGCGCAGCACAAGTCACATTGCCGAGATGCCGCCATCGACCTTGATTTCGGCGCCGGTGACGAAGCGGCTCTCGTCCGAGAGCAGATAGAGAGCAGCCAGGGCGACGTCGCCGGGCGCACCGATGCGCCCGAGCGGCACTTGGCGCGCAAGCTTTGCCTCGGCCTCCTCCTTGCCGAACATGGCGCGGATTGGGTCCAAAATCGGGGTGTCGATGAAGGTCGGGTGAATGGTGTTGGAGCGCACATCGAGCCCCTTCTTAGCGCAATAGAGGGCGATGTTCTTTGACAGAAGCCAAACCGCGGCCTTTGAGGCGTTGTATCCTGGCGAAGTATGGTTGGCGATGAGACCCGCGATCGAGGACAGGTTGACGATCGAGCCGGGCTGGCTCTTGGCGAGGAATTTGATCCCGTGCTTGGCGCCCAAGAAGACGGAATCGACATTGACGCTCATCAAACGCCGGAAGCCCTCGAGCGAGAGTTCCTCGATCCCGCCCTCGCGTGAGGAGATGCCGGCGTTGTTCACGAGGCCTGAAATGCCCCCCATGGCGGCGTTGGCGGCGTCCAACGCGGCGATCCACTGATTTTCGTCAGTAACGTCGAGTTCGAAGGCGAACGCTGTGCCGGCCCCATGCGCGGCATTAAGGGCTTCGACTTGCTTTTGCGCCCCCGCGAAGTTGATGTCCGCGAGCGCGACCTTGGCGCCCTCGCCAGCGCATGCAGCGGCGATGGCGCTGCCCAGGCCCTGAGCCGCGCCGGTGACGAAGACTTTCTTTCCTGCGACGCGATTTGACATAGGCGCTCCTTTGCCGGGCTAGTTTTTTCGCGCGTGTATATCGTACCAATCGCCGTGGCGTGGGAAGGCGCGCACAACAATGCGATTGGCAAGGTCCGGCGCGCGCAGAAGTCTACCCAATTTGAGCGTGACCGCCGCTGCCAGGCATTCGATGCGCAACCACCACAGCGCACGTTGCATGGCGCCGGGCCGCCGCCAAACGTCGTCCGGCAGGTCGTCGCCGAACAAGCCGGTTTGGCCCTTCACGATTGGTGCGCCGGAGTTTCCTCCCTCCCGAGCCGGTGTGGGCTCAACCTGCGAGGGCACCTGCGATTGGAACACCAGCGCGAAGCGCTCATAGCCCATGGATCGGAGCAGGCTGAGCATCTGCTGCGCGCGTGCGACGTCGAGCTCGGCGGAAATGTAGGTTGGGCGCACGGAACTCTCGGCGATCTGCCGCAACGCCACCAAGTCGAACCCTTCGATGTCGATCTTCACGTAATGCGGCGTCGGCGAGTTCGCGAAAAGCTCGCTCAGGTGCGTTGATGAGACCTCCACTTTGCGAAACACCTCGCCCCCGCGCTCCCATTGCTCGGCGCGCTCCTTGGAGGCGGTGCTCAGCCAAATCTTGTCATCGCAGATGTAGAAGGGGATGGTGATCGGCTCATCGGAAATCGCTTTGTTGACGATCGTGAGCGCGCCGCTTTCGACGTAATCGGCCAATTGTTTTTGCGCTTGGCTCACCGCGCCGGGATTGGCTTCGATAGCGACGACGTGGAAGCCCTTCCTGAGGTAGAAGGTCGTGTCTTCAGCGTAGCACATGCCCAGATCGTAAATGGTCTTCGTCATCGCGGCCCGCACTGCAATCTTGACCGTGGCGATTAGGGCGCCCACTGCGCTCTGTCCACTTTGAGCGCCTCGCCAGCTATCCGCCCGCCGCCTGATCCATGAAATGCGCCAGCGCCACATCCTTGTCGGTGACGCCGCCGGAATCGTGGGTGGTGAGCATGACGTCGACGCGGTTGTAGACGTTGCACCATTCGGGGTGGTGGTCGTGTTTTTCCGCGAACAGCGCGACGCGGGTCATGAACGCGAAGGCCTCGTTGAAGTCGTTGAAGCGGAATTCCTTGACGATGGCGTCGCGATTGTCGGCGGCGCGCCAGCATTCGAGGCGAGCAAGCGCGGCTTCGGCGCCGATCTTTGGTGCGGGCATGGGGGACTCCCTTTCAGGCGGCAGCTTAGGCCGATTTCTCGCGATGGGCTCAAACAAAACGCCGCCAACCCGAGGGTCGGCGGCGTTGAAGTGCGGGATAGAGTCTAGATCTATTGGTTCGGCTGAACTGGGTTGGGCTGTTCGTGGCCGCGCACGACCTGGCCCTTGGCGAGCTTCGAGTTCCACAAGCCGTAGGCGAAGTAGACCAGGAATCCGAGGCCCAGATAGATCAGGAAGAAGTTGCGCGTCGGCACATGCGCCATCAGCGACATGAGCAGGAACGCGCACATGAGCGCGCCCAGCGTCGACACCGCAATCATGACCGGCATCGGCATGTTGAAGGGGCGGCGCATGTTCGGTCGCGCGAAGCGCAGGTAGATCACCGTGATGCAGATGATCGCGAACGCCGCGAGCGTGCCGACATTGGTGAGGTTTGCGAGCGCGTCGAGGCTCATGAAGCCAGCAAAGCCGGCCGCGATGGCGCCGACGAGCAGCGTATTCACCCAAGGCGTCTTGAAGGTGGAGTGGACGCTCGCAAACACCTGCGGAATGAGGCCGTCGCGGGCCATCGTGTAGAAGATGCGGGTCTGGCCGTAGAGCAGCACCAGCATCACCGAAGAAAGCCCGGCGAAGGCGCCGAGCGTGTCGTGCGCCAAGTCCCACTTCACACTGCCCAGCTCACGCCAGG
>CAYRHK010000024.1:0-15723 GCA_964423825.1 uncultured Terricaulis sp.
AGGCTTTTGGATGTTCGTGTGCGCGCGGCGAACAGCTGAAACCTTCGTTCGCGGGTTTCGTGTAATGTGCGGGGCTCGCCTCGAACTTTTTCTTGCAGCCAGCGCTGCAGAACAGCACCTCGTCGCCTTTGTAAGGGAGACGGTGCGGCGTCTCCGGTTTTGTGATCATGCCGCACACAGGATCGCGCTTCGGCTCGGCATGGCAGGCATCGCCGTGGTCGTGCTGGTTCATGGGCACTGACGTGGGACGGGCCCACGCTCCAAATCTGACTTGAATCAGAGGCTCCACCTTCCCATAATGGGAAGGTCAAGGTAGAAATATGAACATCAGCGAAGCCGCAGGCCGCTCGGGCGTCTCAGCCAAGATGATCCGCTATTACGAGAGCATCAAACTCCTGCAGCCGGCGACACGACGCGGCAATGGTTATCGAGATTATGGCGATCCCGAGGTGTCGGAGCTCCAATTCATTCGCCGCACGCGCGATCTGGGTTTTTCACTGGAAGAAGTCGGCACGCTGTTAAGGCTTTGGCGCGACCGCGAGCGCCCGTCGCGCGAGGTGAAGCGCCTCGCAGAAGCCCACATCGCCGATCTCGAACGGCGCATAAGGGAAATGCGGGCGGTGCGGAACACTCTTCGCGCGCTCACCCAGCATTGCCGCGGGGACGAGCGCTCCGAATGTCCCATCCTCGACGATCTGGCTTCGCCATCGTCGAGGCGGCGGATGAAGCAGCGTTGATGACCCACGCTCATGAGATTTGCCATTGACCCTCCCATGATGGGAAGGTGTAAGCGTTTTTCTTCGAGTTTTGGGAGGCGGGTTTGAACCTGGATCGCCGAACAGCGCTAAAGCTTGCCGGCGGCGCGGGGCTCGCGAGCCTGGCGCCGTTTCTACCGGCCTGGGCGCAATCAGGTTCGCCGGGGATTGCGCCTACTCTCCCGACGCTTTCGGGCGACAACATCGCGCTTTCCGTTGGGCATACGCCGTTCAGCGTTGGCGGACGCACCGGGCACGCGGTCACCGTGAATGGCACGCTGCCCGCGCCACTGCTGCGCCTGCGCGAAGGCCAGACCGCACGTCTGTCGGTGACGAACGCGCTCGATGAGGACACGTCCATTCATTGGCATGGCATTCTGCTGCCATTCCAAATGGACGGCGTGCCGGGCGTCAGCTTTCCAGGCATCCGTCCAGGCGAGACGTTCGTCTATGAATTCCCGGTTCGGCAGTCCGGCACGTATTGGTATCACAGCCACTCAGGTCTGCAGGAAGCGATGGGCCATTTCGGGCCGATCATCATCGATCCAGCTGCGCCCGATCCAGTGGCCTACGATCGCGAGCATGTTCTCATCCTCTCCGACTGGAGCTTTCTTCATCCGCACGAAATCCTTCGGCGTCTGAAGGCGAGTCCAGGCTACTTCAATCACCAGCGCATGACGGTCGCCGGGCTAATTTCCGGCGACGACCGCATGAGCGCGGAAGAGCGGCGCATGTGGGCGCGGATGCGCATGGATCCGCGCGATATTCTAGATGTCAGCGCCTCCACTTATACCTATCTGGTCAACGGCCACGGACCCGAAGAGAATTGGACCGGACTGTTCCGCCCAGGCGAACGCGTGCGCTTGCGCATCATCAATGCGGCGGCGATGACGATCTTCAATTTCCGCATTCCCGGTTTGCCGATGACGGTTGTGCAGGCCGATGGCGAGAACGTCCTTCCCGTCGAGACTGACGAATTTCAGATTTCTATCGCCGAAACCTACGATGTGATCGTGCAGCCGACTGAGGATCGCGCATTCACGATTGTCGCGGAAGCCATGGATCGCTCAGGCATGGCGCGCGCCACGCTGGCGCCGCGGCTCGGCATGAGCGCGGCGATTCCGCCGCTGCGCGAAGTTCCCAATCTCACCATGCGCGACATGGGGATGGATATGGGCGGGATGGATGCGGGCGGGATGGATCACGGAAGCATGGACCATGGCGCCATGAGCATGCGCGAGCGCGCGCTTGCGCCGCCCGACATGGCGGTTGGGGTGGGGGTACAGTCGATTGCGCCAATGCCCGAAAACAGGTTGTCGGAGCGTCCAACCGGTCTCGAAGATGTTTCGCATCGCGTGCTGGTCTACACCGACCTCGTCGCGCTGAACTCCAACCGCGACGCCCGTGCGCCATCTCGCACCATGCAGATTCACCTCACCGGCAACATGGAACGCTTCATGTGGGGCTTCAATGGACGGCGCTTCAGCGAACTCGTGGAGCCGATCCGGTTTGAGCGGAACGAACGAGTGCGGGTCACGCTGATCAACGACACGATGATGTCGCATCCGATTCACCTGCACGGGCACTTTTTCGAGCTCGTCAACGGGCACCCGGGGCGTCAACCACTGAAGCATACCGTCAATGTTGCGCCGGGTAGTCGCGTGTCGTTCGACCTCACGGCCGACAATCCTGGCGATTGGGCGTTTCATTGTCACATGCTGATGCACATGCACGCCGGCATGTTCAACGTCGTCACCGTGCGACCGCTCGACGGGTCCGCATCGTGAAGGTTTTCGCCACCGCTCTCGCGCCGCTGTTGCTGACGATCGCACCCGCGGCCGCGCAGGATCATTCCTCGCACGCAACTTCGCCGTCGGTTCAGACGCTGCCGGCTCCGGCGCCTGATTACGCCAACGCCGCCGACCTCTACTTCGATCCAACGACCATGGCGCGCGCCAGGGAGCGGTTGCGCGCCGAAAATGGCGAAGCCACCACCTACGCCGTTATCTTCGACCGGCTCGAGGCTACCTTCGACGACGGCGCTGAAGGCTATTCGTGGGACGCGCAAGGCTGGTATGGCGGCGACATTCACCGCTTCTGGTGGAAGACGGAGGGCGAAGGCGTGTTCGATGGCGATGTCGGGCATGCAGAACTGCAATTGCTCTACAGCCGGGCAGTGACCCCCTATTTCGACCTGCAGGCGGGCGTGCGCCAGAGCTACCGTCCAGAGGGCGACCGCACCGATTTGGTTCTCGGCATGCAAGGACTTGCACCCTACTGGTTCGAAGTCGATGGCGCGCTGTTCATTTCAAACGAGGGTGAGTTCACAGCGCGCGTGCAAGCGGAGTATGACCTGAGATTGACGCAGGATTTCATCCTGCAGCCGCGCGCCGAGGTTTCAGTGTCTGCGCAAGATATCCCGGAATTCACGATCGGCGCCGGCGTTTCAAATGTACTTGCGGGGGCGCGCCTGCGTTATGAAATCACCCGACGCTTTGCGCCGTATATCGGCGTCGACTGGAGCAGCGGGGTCGGCGATACGCGCGACCTCATTAGGGCCGATGGCGAGGATCCAGACACCGCGCGCTTCGTGGTCGGCGTGCGAGCTTGGTTCTGAACAAATCCTGGAGAAACTTCATGCGCAATATTCTTCTCGCCCTCGTCGCCGGCCTGGCGCTTGCCGCGCAGGCGCCGCTCGCTTTTGCTCAGGCGCACCGTCATGGCGCGCATGGCGAAGCTGCCGCCGTGCAAACCACGCCAGCCGATGGCGCGATGGGCGCCGCCCCGGAGCGCTTCAGCGCGACATTTCCCCATGCGATGCGTCTGACGAGTTTGGTCGTGACGCCACAGGGTGGCGACCCATCATCGGTTGATCTCGCTGAGGCCACAGCCGGCACGACGGTTTCTGCCGCGCTGCCGCGCCTCGCACCCGGCAATTACGCGATCGTCTGGACAGCCATCGGCGCCGATAACCACACGATGACCGGGCGTGTCCGGTACATGGTCCACTAGCGAGACAGGGACAGGAACACGACTGGGGCGCCCACATCGAGGCCTCGGGATTGCGCCGGGCGCATCAGCAGCGCATCGGCCGTCGAGAATACGGAAAGGAGCGAGCTGTCCTGGTTCGCGGACGCGTCGATCCACAGTTCGCCGTTCACCCTCTTTGTGCAGGCGCGCAAATAGGTTTCGCGGGCCCCACTCGGCGGCAAGGCGGCCGCCAAGCGGGCATGCGCCAACGGAACATCGCCGCCGCCGCCGAGCATCCGTTCAATGAGCGGTCGCATGAACAAGATGGCCGCCACGATGGCGGAAGCGGGATTTCCCGGCAGGCCGAGCACCTTTGCCCGGGGCGTCGTTGCAAACCAGGTCGGCTTTCCGGGCCGCATATCGACCTTGTGAACGAGCAGTTGGGCGCCACAGCGTTCGAAGGCAGGCTTGGCATGGTCATGGGGGCCACCCGACGCCGAGCCTATGAAGATCACCAAATCAGACGCGCACAGCGCGGCCTCCGCCGCCTCGGCGATGGAGGCTGGATCGTCTGGCAGCGGATCAAATCGCGTGACTCGCGCACCCCACTCTTCCGCAAGGCCGGCGATCGCGTATGAGCCTGACTCGAAGACCTGATCCCCGCGCGGTGAATCGCCGGGCGCCACGATTTCGTCGCCGCAGCAAAGCACCGCGATGCGCGGTTGCTTGCGCAGTTCGACTTCAGCGGCGCCGGCGGCCGCAGCGAGCGCCCAAGCGATTGGATCGAGGCGCCTGCCAACCGGAAGCAGTTCTACGCCCGGGGAAAAATCGATGCCGACGGCTCTGACATGGCGACCGAGGGCGATGCGATCGGCATGCAACGCGTTTCCCTCGATGCGCGCCTCTTCCTGGATCAGCACGGCGTCGGCGCCGATTGGCATCGGCGCCCCCGTTGAGATGCGCACCGCCTCGCCCGGCGCCATTGGGCGTTCGAAGGCGTGACCCGCGGCGGACTCGCCCACGATCCGCAGGCGCCCGGGCGTATCGGCTGCACGCAAGGCATAACCATCCATCGCGGACGACGCGAAGGGCGGCTGCGCGCGCGTCGCGATAACCGGCGCGGCGAGCGTGCGCCCAAGGGCCCGTGCTATCGGCACACGCTCACTGGCGACGGGCTCGACGGCGGCGAGCATCAAGCTGCGCGCCTCTGCGACACTGGTCATGAGCTGGCTCTGTAGTCGCCCGATGCGCCACCACTTTTCTCCAACACGCGCACGCCCTCGATGCGCATGCCGCGATCGCGCGCCTTAAGCATGTCGTAGAGTGTCAACGCCGCCACGCTCGCCGCCGTCAGCGCCTCCATCTCAACGCCAGTCGACCCGGTTGTACGTGCGCGGACGACGACGCGAAATCCCGGCAGGCTTTCATCTGGCGACACATCGACGACCAGACTGGATAGAGCGATGGGGTGGCAAAGCGGAATGAGTTCGCTCGTGCGTTTGCCAGCCATGACGCCGGCGATTTCAGCGACGGCGCGAACGTCGCCCTTCTTGCTGTCGCCGGCGAGGGCTGCGCGCAGCGTTTCCGGCGCCATGATCACGCGCGCCTCCGCCAACGACTCGCGCGCGGTGGCAGGCTTGTCGCCAACGTCCACCATGCGGGCTGTGCCCTGGGCGTCGAGATGCGTGAGGCCATCAGACGCAGTCATGGACCATATGCTCATTGAAGCGCGGCATCAGTTCGACCATGTTGCAGGGCATGTGACGGCTATCGAGTTGCCAGCGGATGATTTTGTCCCAGGCATCCTTGCAGGCGCCGTTGGAGCCCGGCATGCAGAACACGATCACGCCCTTGATGAGGCCTGCGAGCGCGCGCGATTGCAGCGTCGACAGCCCCACCATTTCATAGCTCACCAGATGAAAGATGGTCGAGAAGCCCTCGATGCGCTTGTCGAGCAGCGGCTCGATCGCCTCGGGCGTTACATCACGTCCTGTTAGTCCCGTACCGCCGGTGGTGAGAATCACATCGGCTGCTTTGGACGCCGCCAGCTGGATCACAGCGGCTCTGATCTCGTCGATGTCGTCCCTAACGACAACGCGACCGGCAAGGCTGTGTCCGTCAGCCTGAAGCCGCTTGGACAGCAGCGCGCCCGAGGTATCGGTCTCAAGAGTGCGCGTATCGGACACGGTGATGACCGCGATGCGCACTGGTTTAAACGGCAGTTCTTCGCGCAGCTCTCCACCAGGCGCGAGCATCACTGGGTCGGGACTCATGAGGCTCCACTCCTCTGCATGCTCCGCCACTTGGCGGCTGCGCGATAATCTTGGTCCGTCGGTTCGACCCACGCCTCGCCTTGTGCGCCGCTCTCCTTTTTCCAGAAAGGCGCTTCAGATTTCAGATAGTCCATCAACTCACCGACGGCGGCCAATGACGCCGCGCGGTGGGCGCTGGCAGCCGCCACCAGCACGATGGGTTCGCCCGGGGGTATCGCGCCGACGCGATGGATGACCAGCGCATCGATCAAGGCATGCTTTACCGCCACAGCCTTAGCGAGTCGGCTTGTCTCAGCCTCGGTGAAGCCTGCGTAGTGCTCCAACACGAGGCGTTGCACGATGCCGCCTTCGTCTCGGCAATAGCCCACGAAACTTGCCACCGCCCCGACCGCGGCTCCACGCGAGAACGTCGCCAACTCTTTCTCGGGCGAGAAGGCGTCGCAGGTGATTTCTACGCGCATCACGTCACCAATGCTGCGGCGGCGAGACCAAGAACGGCGCCCAAGACGCGCAGGACGCCCTTCTTGCTGAGGCGTTTCAAGCTCAATGTTGTACCGATCAAGGCGCCGCTTGCGGCCGCGAGCACAAGCCATGGGAGAAAACTCGGCAGCGCCGATAGCGATGACATGCGTCCAGCCAACCCCGCCAGCGAGTTTACGACGATGAAACACGCCGCGATCCCTGTCGCCTTCTGGGCATCGGCCCATCCCGCGAACACCAGCAAGGGCGACAGGTAGACGCCGCCGCCGATGCCGGTGAGCCCTGCTAGTGCGCCCAACGCCGCGCCGCTTGGCAGTGCGGTCGCCAAGCCCGGCGCTCGCGCCGGTTTCACGATGTCGATTTGCGGCCAGAGCAAATATCGAAACGCGGCCGCGCCCAGTGCGGCTGCGAGCAGCGGTCGATAGATCGCTTCGGGGACCTCAATGGCGCCGGTCACGTAGGCGGCTGGGATCGCGGTTATCGCAAACGGCAAAAACACCTTGGCGTCAAAGCGACCTGCCCGGAGGAAGCGATAAGCGCCCAGACCCGCGACCACGATGTTCAACAAAAGAGCGGCGGGACGGATCTGTTCCGGCGCCAAGCCGGCCAGCGCCATCAACGCAATGTAAGCGGAGGCGCCACCATGTCCAACCGATGAATATACCGCCGCCGCAGCGAACACCGCTAGCGTCAGCACAACGATCATGTTGGCGTCGAGCGGCATGGCGCCTTCAACCTCCGGAGAACGGCGGCATGAACGCCACTTCATCGCCGGGCGCGATTGTGCAGGGCGCGGATGCTGGGAGCAGCACGGCGTTAATCGCGATCCGAACCGCGCGCGCCGCGAGGGCCGCTTCAAGGCCGACATCGCCGGCAGTCAGTCGACGGCGGAACTCCGCGATGTCGACCGGCGCATCAAGCGCTACATCTCGTGATTCCGCCCCCGCATGGTCACGCAGCCGCCCAAAAAACAGAGCCCTAGCCATGGCGCCTCCAGGAGCGCAGCCTAGTGCGACACGCGCCAAACCCGATTGATGGATTTCAAGCCGCCTATTGAGCGCGCCCAAGCGCGGTGGTGGCAGCTGTCATTTGAGACTCACGCGAAGCGGTCCTGCTTGACGTGTCGAAGCTGGCCGTCATTTGGGCGCGCCGCAAGGGGACAACGCCCATGGCCTTCGACGCCGCCATCGCATCGGAAATCTGGTCCCAGAAATATCGTTTCTCGCCGCCTCAAGGCGAGCCGGAACCCGACGTTGCCGCCACCTGGACGCGTGTTGCGAGCGCGCTGGCCAAAGCTGAGCCTCCAGAAGACCGCGTCCGCATGCGTGCGCTGTTCCTCGACGCTCTCACGGATTTCAGGTTTCTGCCGGCAGGGCGAATTTTGGCGGGCGCGGGCACCGGTCGTCAGGTCACGCTGTTCAACTGCTTCGTCATGGGGACCATCCCCGATACGCTCGAAGGCATTTTTGCGCATTTGCGCGAAGCAGCGATGACCATGCAACAAGGCGGCGGCGTGGGCATGGATTTCTCCACCATCCGTCCCAAGGGCGCGCCCGTGCGCGGCGTCGGCGCCGAGGCATCAGGTCCGCTTTCCTTCATGGATGCGTGGGACGCGATGTGCCGCACCGTGATGAGCGCGGGATCGCGCCGCGGCGCCATGATGGGATGCTTGCGAATCGACCATCCCGATATCGAGAACTTCATCGACGCCAAGCGAGACGCCGCGCGGTTCCGCAACTTCAACCTTTCGGTTCTGGTGACCGATGCCTTCATGGCCGCGCTCGCGGGCGGCGGGGACTGGCCGTTGCGCTTTGGCGATGTCACCTACCGCACAGTTCGCGCGCGCGACCTCTGGGCGCGGCTGATGCGCGCCACCTTTGATGGCGCCGAGCCCGGTGTGATCTTCATCGATCGCGTCAACACGCGCAACAATCTCGTCGGCATGGAGATGATCTCCGCCACAAACCCCTGCGGTGAACAGCCGCTGCCACCCTATGGGGCGTGCCTCCTGGGCGCGATCAATCTGGCGCGTCTCGTCGAGCGCCCGTTCGAGGCGACCGCGGCCATCGATGCGCAAGCACTCGAAGCATTGACCACCACCGCGGTCCGTATGCTCGACAATGTGATCGACATCTCCAACTACCCGTTACCGCAGCAGGAGGCGGAAGCGAAAGCCAAGCGGCGCATCGGGCTCGGCGTGACTGGTCTGGCTGACGGTTTGATCCTTTGCGGCGCGCGGTACGGCGGCGACCAGGCGGTGACGCTCTGCGAAACATGGCTCGGCGCGATCAAGCGCGCCGCGTACCGCGCCTCGGCGCGACTTGCGGAAGAAAAAGGCGCCTTCCCGCTCTGGGAGCGCTCAATGCTTGATCAGCCCAATCTCCAGACGCTTGATGATGAGACCCGCGAGCTCATCGCCGACCATGGCCTTCGCAATGCCTGCCTGACGACCATTGCGCCAACGGGAACGACCTCGCTGATCGCCGGCAACGTTTCGTCCGGTGTCGAGCCGGTGTTTGCTTTCAGCTACTCACGAAAGGTGCGCCAACCTGATGGAAGCACGCGCGAAGAAGCGGTGGAAGACTACGCCATGGCGCAGTGGCGACGGCTCCGCGGCGAGGCGCCGCCGCCCGTGGGTGTGTTCGTGAGCGCCCAGACGCTCACGCCGACCGATCACCTCAAGATGCAGTCAGCGGCCCAGCGCCATATCGACAGCGCCATCTCCAAAACCGTCAATTGCCCTGAGGATTTTCCCTTCGAAGCGTTTGCAGACATCTACCTCCATGCCTACGAACTCGGCTGCAAAGGCTGCACGACGTACCGTCCAAACGCCATCACAGGCTCGGTGCTCTCAACGCCTGCCCCAGCGCCTGCGCCAACACCCTGTCCCGCGCCGCCTGAATCCACACTCCCCAAACGGCCCGCGAAACTGGGCGGCGCCACTTACAAGGTCAAATGGCCGGATACCGAACACGCCCTGTACGTCACAATAAACGATGTAGAAGAGAGCGACGGCGCTCGGCCTTTCGAGATATTTCTCAACTCCAAGAACATGGAGCACTATGCTTGGAGCCTCGCGTTGACGCGCATGATGTCGGCGGTGTTCCGGCGTGGCGGCGACGTGCGCTTCGTCGCCGAAGAACTCAAGGCAGTTTTCGATCCGCGCGGCGGGGCCTGGATCGGCGGGCGTTATGTCCCAAGCGTGCTTGCCGCCATCGGCGACATTGTGCAGCAGCATCTGGATGCGAACATTGTACAGTCGGAGTTCATGGCCACGGGTGCAGCCACTGGCGCGCGGCGGACTTGTCCCAAGTGCGGAGCGCCCGGGCTCGTGCGCAAGGAGGGGTGCGACACCTGTTTTGAGTGCGGTTATTCTAGGTGCGGCTGAGCAAGCCAGGCTTCAGCGATCGAGAGGTCTTCAGGCGTGTTGACGTTGAAGAAAGGGTCGCGCGTCGGCGCGCCCCAATCTTCGATCGTGTGGCCAAGATGTTCGGCGAAACCCAGCAAAGATCGGCGTCCACCAAACAGGTAGATTGGCAGTTCGCCGATCGCGGCTGTACGCCATAGCCCACATGCCGGGTGCGCCCGCCCATGGCTTGCCGGCAATGCAACGACGCTCGCGCCGTTCTGCAGTCGTGTTTGAAGTCTTGCGCACAGGTCATGCGGCAAGAACGGGGCGTCGCACGGAAGGGTCAGCAATAATTCTGCGCCGCATTCCTTGGCCCATGCGAGCCCCGCTGCGAGGCTTGCCAGCGGCCCTTCGATACCGGCATTGTCTAGCACGATCTTCATGTCCGTGGTGGCGTTGACCTGATCGGCTACGCGAACGCCTACAGCGATACGCCCGCTGTAGCGCCGCGCCGCGCGATAGGCATGGTCAACAAGGCGCAGCCCACCCAAGAGACGCTCTGGTTTGGCGCCTCCCATTCGGGCGCCCTTTCCGCCCGCAAGCACGAGCACAAGTGTTGCAGGGGTCTGTGAAAAACCCCAGTCCGCCTCAGTCGCCGCACATGGGGCGGATGCGTATCCCGTGGGCTCACGCATCGGCGCCGCCTCGCGGTCTTTCGGCGCGCCTGCTTGGAGCGGCGGATCTAGTCGCCCTTCGGGTGCGCAAGCGTGCAGCGTCCTTACGGCCTGCAACACTGGCTTCCAAATCACGGATCAGCCCATCCTTGATGGAATATATCCACCCATGCACTGAGAGCTGCTGACCCCTCGCCCATGCGTCTTGCACAAAAGGATTGCTCGCCACGGCGCGCACCTGTGCGAGGACGTTAGCCTCGCACACCGCGTTCAAGCGCGACTCGAAGTCGACAATGCAGTCGAATTGCTCAACTTCATATTCGTAGATCTGGCGTATTGGCGCCAGCCAATGATCAATGAGCCCGTGGCGCCTTCCAGACAAAGCCGCGCGTACGCCGCCGCAGCCATAGTGGCCGCAGACGATTACATGCCTGACTTTCAGCACCTCCACCGCGAACTGCAGCACGGATAGAAAGTTAGCGTCCTGCGGCGGGGCGATGTTGGCGACGTTGCGGTGCACGAAAAGCTCGCCAGGATCGAGGCTCACGACTTCGTTCGCCGGTACGCGCGCGTCCGAGCAACCAATCCACAGATATTCGGGCGCTTGTTGCACCGAGAGGCGGCGGAAGTACTCCGGGTCAACGCGCGCTTTGGTGGCCGCCCAATGTGCGTTGCGCTTGAGCAGGTCGCCGATCATCTGCGCCTCAGGCCATGGTCACACCTCGCCGTGCGGCGAGGCGCATGCTGAGCGCTTCGAGATCGTCGTGAGTCAACCGCCTGCGCGCTAGCGGCATGACAACGGCGTTTTCAAGCGCCATGTGGCCCTTCTCCTGCCGCGCCAGCTGCCGCAACGCTTGCGGCCCACCCACAATGAGTGCCGGCGGCGTTCGCCTCTCCAGCGCTTGGCCAAATACGGTGCGGACTGTTTTCGCCAGTTCTTGGTCTAGTGCGTGGTCCGCGGACAAGCGCCCCAGCACATCCTCGATTTCGTCGTCTTCGGTGCAGCGTCGACGCAACAAGGGGAAGAGGTCCTCCTCCTCGTCAATTACGTGCAAGGCTAGATCGTAGCGTATGAAATCATCGGTGCTGGCAATGAGGCCCGCTTCGAATCCCGGCGCCGCAGCCAAATACTCCAGAACCTTGCACATATGACGGTGTCGATAGTGCTCAGCAAAGAGAAACTCGAGCGGCTCCTTGAGCAAAGCAGGCGGTGCTCGCTCGATAGGCCCCGGATTGTAGGGCAAAGGTTGGGCGACGTGTTCGTCCACGTTCATGGTTCGCCTCCTTTAACGGCGTCCAGCCCCTCGATCCGCGCAGCGCGAACAAGGCCGTCGACGTATTTCGCCGAAGCGGCCATCCACGCACGCGCCATGAGGCGGTCACGTATAATCGGCGCCGCCTTCTCATAAGCGTCCGGCAGGGACTTGCGGTGACGCTCGAACACGCGCTGACACTCCGCCTCAGTGGGCTCACTCGGCGCGGCTTCGGCCTCAAGCAGCTGGCGGATCAACGCCTCTTCATCGCTCTCCCAGCGACCGATGGCATCTTCCTCCGGCGACGGCCTCATCCCCAACTCAGACGCGCGCGCAAGCAGGAGATGGCGGATAACAAGGGCGCGCGCCGCCGCCGCACGAGCTTCCTCTATGGTCGCGCCGTCGTGGTGTTGCACTTCGCGCGCGATTTCGGACTCCGCGATCAGCACGCCGTTAACGCTCACCGGCGGCGCATCGAGCGCCCGACGGGCCGCGGCGTTAGGCGGTGTCGAGCATGAACCCCCGCACCCCGCTGTCTCATCCAGTATGGGATGTCGGCTTGGCTTCCGCGCCGCTAGGGTATCGATGATCGTGGCCATGGACGATCACTCCAAAGGCGTGTGGCGCGGCACGCTCACACTTCGATGCGGCATCTCCGGCGCGCGCGTGCGCACCAACTGCCAGCCGCGCCGTCCCAGGTACCAAATCGGGGCGGAGAGCATGTGCACGAGCCTTGTGAACGGGAACATCAAGAAGATCGTCAGCCCGAGCAGGAGATGCGTTTGGTAGGGCCAGTCCAGGCCGCGAACATAGTCGGCGCTGCCGGGCTGGAGGGTCAAAATGCCTTGCGCCCAACTCGACAAACGCAACATCACGGACGCGTCACCGTGCCCGAGCGAAAATGGCACAGTAAGCAGCCCCAGGCACAATTGCACCCAGAGGATCAGCAGCACGGCGTTATCCCCGAATGTGCTTGTGCGTCGTATGCGCGCGTCGAACAAGCGGCGTTGCATGAGCAAGGTGAGGCCGATGAAGCAAACAACCCCCGCGATGCTGCCTGCCACGATGGCCAGCATTTGCTTCTGCTCGGCAGTGATGAACTGCGAGTAGATTGCGTGCGGCGTCAGTAGGCCGATGCTATGGCCGAACAGTAGAAACAGGATTCCGAAATGGAATAGGTTCGAGCCCCACACCAGTTGCCTGCGACGCAAGAGCTGGCTCGAACCTGAGCGCCATGTGTATTGCTCGCGGTCGAAGCGCAGGATCGAGCCCACCACAAACACGGCCAAACAAATGTATGGGTAGTACCCGAACAACGCCTGGTTCAGCCAATCGCCTGCGGCCAGTGTCTGCAATTCGGGATGCATATAGCGCGCTCCTAGAAGTTGAATTCCGCTGCAAGCCAAATCTTGTCGCGATCAGAAAAGCGCGGATCCTCGCCATCGAAAAACGCCGCCTTGGCTTCGAGCGCCCAATGTTCATTGATGCGCCAGTTGGCCACCGCGTCGAATTCGGAGCCGAAATTCGCATCGCCATCATGGGAAGCGAAGTCGTGATAGCGCCCTGTCAGTGTGAGAGAACGCCCGACGGCGAGAGTTTCGTCTGTCCAGGACACCGAGCCATTCAAATCGCGAATGCCGTCGGCGGGCGTCACCAGGAAGACATCCGCCCAGCCCTGGAAGGCGTGCAGCGTCGCCAACGGCGTGGCGAACCCGCGAACATCGTTGCCCTCCAGAACTTCGCCACCGAGGCCAAACCGCCAGGGTCCACGCTGCACGCCCACATTGGCGGCGTAGTAGTTCAGGTCGAACGAAGCTGGGTTATCGCCATAGTCACTCTGGGTGGCGAATTCCGCGCCTAGCGTAAAGCGGTAGGGATCGCTGGCGAACGTACGCGTCCAGCGAAGGCCATAGGTCTGGTTCGACTGTGCCGCAGCGTTCTCGAAATCGAGAAGCAGCGCATAACCCGAGAAATCGCCGAGGTCAGTCTTCCAATCGACCTGACCGATATGAGAGTCGCTGCGCCACTCCCCCTGCGGGCTATCGTCGCCGAGGATGCGGCGAACGCGATCGACATAGATGTAGTTGAAAGTCAGATGATCGCTGGCGCGATAGGCCAAACGGAGCGCGTCGAACGTCTGTTCATTCTGCCGAAATCCGACATTGCCGACGAAGCGCGCGTTGTTCAGGATAATGCGCTGGCGTCCAAGCGTCGCAGTGAGGCCACCGTGGGTCCAGAGCGCCTGCAGCCGATTAATTTCAAGCGCTTCGGGATCGAGCACGATCGCCTGGCCGGGGCGATTGCGCACGGTGTCGGCGAAATCGTCACCGATCAGCGCTACACCCTCAATCTCGCCCAGCACTTTGAACGAGTCGAAGATCGTGTGCTCATAACCCAGGCGCAGGCGCAACGTGAGCGCGTCGGCGTCTTCGAGGCCGTCTTGCTCTACATGTTCGTATCGGAGACGGCCATCTACGATGAGGTCGCCGGCTGGCGGCGTCGTTTGCGCTAAAGCGGCGGGCGCGCACAGGAACGCGCTCGCTATGGCCGCCGCCGCGATGCCGGCTCTGGTTGTCGCATTCATGCTCTAGTGCCTCCCATACTGGAAACCATCTCCGCCGCCCGCGGGCAGTCGCCTCCCCGATCCGGGCCAAACGAAACAGGCTCCTCCGCCCAGGCGCGGTCGAGCGCCTCCAAATCGTCAGGATCGTCCTCTGGTTCGGCCATCAAAGCGCTGAGCGCGCGCGCGTCAGCGGAGACGTCGGCGAGTTCGATCAATGCGTGGAGCACCGCGGCATAAGGCGAGCGCCGCTTCTTCAGCCGCTCGTGCAGCGCGGTCAGCACGTGCGCGGCTTCGCCCAAGAGCGCTGCCGCCTCTCTTGGCTCCAGGAGAGACAAATACTCGAGGAACACCGACAAATGATCGGGAAGCTCATGCGCACTCAACAGCACGCCACGCGACGCGTAGAGGCGGTTCAGTTCAACCATCGCCTGGCCGCGATCGCGACTTTCGCCATGCACGTGTTCGTACATATGCAGCGACAGATGCCGGTTGCGGTCAAACAGCTGCACGTAGCGCGCCTGTAGATCGAGCATGTCTTCCGACGCAAGTTCCGCCGCTAGTCGCACCAGCTTGTCGGTGCGGCGCAGCATCCCCTCTTCGACGATCACCTGGCGAGCGGCGGGGTAGAGCACCCGGTAAGCGTCCTCAGGATAAGAGAGCAAAAGTGCGAGCGCCTTGTAGGTTCGCGCCATGGCGGTTAACTCCCCATCTCTTGTTTGGCGCTGCGCTTTCGGTTGGCGCCGAAAAGGCCAAGCTCCGAGCGTCCGCCTGAGGCTTGGTTGCCGAAAGAAAAACCGGTAGCGCCACGCATGTGGTAGGCATCTTCGGCGCCCTCGCGGTGGGTCGAGGGAATGACGAAACGATCCTCGTAGTTGGCGATCGCCATGATTTGATACATGTCCTCGATGAGCGTGGCTGTGAGGCCGACACGCTCAGCAATCGCCGCGTCCACCACGCCTTCAATGCTCTTGGCGCGCATGTAGGCACGCATCGCCAGCATGCGCTCGAGGGCTGTGACGACAGGCTTCTCATCGCCAGCGGTCAACAGATTTGCCAGGTACTTTACCGGGATGCGCAGCGACTGCACATTGGGCATCACGCCGTCATTCTCGATGGCGCCGGTCGCGGCCGCCGCCTGAATCGGCGAGAGCGGAGGGATGTACCAGACCATCGGCAGCGTCCGATATTCCGGATGGAGCGGGAACGCGACCCTCCAATCGATCGCCATCTTGTAAACTGGGCTCTTCTTCGCGGCTTCTAACCAAGCTTCCGGCACGCCGTCCGCTCGCGCCTGCGCGATCACCTTCGGGTCGTTCGGGTCGAGGAAGATGTCGAGCTGGCTCTGGTAAAGGTCCTTGTCATCAGCGCGTGCCGCGGCTTCCACGCCGTCTGCATCATAGAGAATG
>CAYRHK010000025.1:0-15405 GCA_964423825.1 uncultured Terricaulis sp.
CATCGCATTCGCGAAGCCATGGCGGAGCGGGGCTCAGTTCAGAAACTCGGTGGCGATGGATCGAGCGGCATCGTGGAGGCGGATGAAACGTACTACGGCAAGGTCGAGAACCCGTCAGAGTACACGACTAAGGGCGAACGCTTCCGTCGCTCGAAGGCTGGCAAGGGACCGTCTAACAAGCGCGCGGTGGTGGCGCTGATCGAACGCGGCGGCAAGGCGCGCGTGTTTCATGTCGCCACCGCCAACCGCGCCAGCGTCGAGCGGATCGTACGGGAGAACGTCTCGAAAGGCGCCCGCCTTCACACCGATGAAAGCCGGCTCTATGGCCGCGTTGGTCATGAGTTCGCTGCGCACGAACGCGTGCGTCACTCAGCCGGCGAATACGTGCGCGGCGACGTGCACACCAATAGCGCCGAAGGCTTCTTCGGTCTGTTCAAGAAGTCCATGGCGGCGGTCTATCAGCACTGCGATGAGAAGTACTTGGCCCGCTATCTCAACGAATACGCGTTCCGGTACAACACCCGGACCAAGCTTGGCGTGAACGACAAGGAGCGTGCGGCGCTCGCCCTCAAAGGTGTTGTGGGCAAGCGTCTCGCGTTGCGACAGCCTAAAAACGCCCAGCCGAAAATATCTGGCTGAACGAAGACGACGCCGCTTGCGTGCTCACCAAGCATGGGCGCGGCGACACAAGGTCAAGCCGGCGGCCGATCCTAATACAAGCGGCGATTTGTTCGATTAGGAAAGACCTCTTCCGCGGTATCGTGATAGACTTGGATCGTTGTGAGCGATGTGACCATTACCTTGTCGGATCGACCTCCGGAAACGCCGAAGGCGGACTTCGCGTTTTATATCGATTTCAAACGCGGCGAAGGCTCGCCGTCGAGAGTCTTCACGGCGACGAGCGACTTCATCAAAGCCTGCGAAAAGCTCGACAAGGCTCTTGTCCAATCGGTCGATTCCAGCATTGAAGCCGTAATGGTCCTGGAGGATATCGAGGCCGGGTCCCTAAAGACATGGCTTCGAAACCTCCTTTCTGCAACCGACGATGAGGCGCTGAAGACGCTGGATTGGAGGCCGCAGGTTGGTAAGTATCTGGTGCGCGCCAAGTACGCGGTGCTCCAGTGGATCGACGATCCTCACGCGCCAAAGGACCTGCCGGCTCTAGCGAAACAAATTCAGCAGATTGCCGCCGAGACTGACGTCCGCCACTTGCCAGACTATGCGCCGCCATCGCCGCGCACATTGCTTGACGCGATGGCAGACTTTCAAGCGGTCAAGGACAGACTGCACGAAAATGATCGGGCAGCCTACATCTCGGCGGAAGGCGAGCTTGAAATCAATCTCAAGGTCCGCTGGAACATCGAAGATATCGAAGCGCTTGCTGTAAAGCGTGTGTTGGAGATGCCTCCGGCGCCGATGATTCTTGCGGTGAAGAAGCCTGACTACCTAGGCGATAGCAAATGGGATATGCGCCACGGTCGCCGAACCATCTCTGCCAAAATTTTGGATCAAGCGTGGCTCAGACGATTTCAAGGGAGGCAAATTGATGTGCGCCCCGGCGACGCGTTGCAGTGCGTGGTCAAGATTGAGCATGTTTACGGCCACGACAACGAACTGATTATGGAGCGGTACACCATACTGACGGTTCAGGACGTGCTTCCAAACACCTATACCCAAGAAGAGCTGTTCGAAGACGACTGACTAAGCCTTATCCCGCTTCTTGTTCGTGCGTCGCTTCGGAAGCTGGCGCACTTCGGGCGATGGCGTTGGGCGGCGCTTTGGCGCTTGCTTGTGCTTAAGGGGCGGGGTGGCGTAGAGCCGCTTAATCACGTCGTCACGTTGGCGTGCAATCTCACCTTCCTGCAGGGGATCGTCGGGTGGCTTCAGAGAAGAAGACAAGGCGCAGCCTCCAGGACTTGCTTCGGCATGTTCCCGATGACGATGATCAAGTGCCCACCTTGCTACACCTGTTCGAGGAGCCTGACTATGTGCTGGTCCTCATCGCAACATCTTGGTTGGACCATGCATTGGAGGAATCGCTGATGGCTTTCTTCCAACCGCTCAGCAAGAACGAAATGGCCGGGCTGTTCGATGACAGCAAAGACGGACCACTCTCCACTTTCTCAGCAAAAATCCGAATTGCTTACGCGCTAGGTGCGTTTGGACCCCGCACCAAAAACGACCTCAACGCTATCCGCAGGATTAGAAACGCATTTGCGCACGCAAAGCAAAAGCTATCATTCGCCGATTCAGCCGTTGCGGATGCTGCGTTGGGGTTGTTCGGCGGCGCGGAACCAGAACATGATGTGGAGCGATCCGACCTAGCCAAGAAACACTTCGCGGTGTCCAGCCTTTTTCTGCGCAGTGGCCTCTTGTGTTTTCGCCCTCCCCGCGCCTCTTGGGTAATCACCAAGGGCATCCCGGAAGGGTTGGACACCGTGGCTGTTGAGCCGATCACAGAGAGGATTGCGGACGTACGCCTGCCCTAGCGAGCGTCATCGCTTGGAATATCTGCACCACGATTTCCTCATCGGTAGCCACGCGTCTGTCGCCTTGCAGATAGGCTAGCACGCCCGCCTCAATCATGGCCGAGGTCACTGTCGCCTCATCTTCTTCGCAAGCCGGCCTGTCACGCGTAGTCATGATCAATCCCTAGCCCCCGTTGTGTCAAGTGCATAATTAGGGATTTTTTCCTATATTTAGGATTTTTTTCTTATCCAGGTCGATGGCTTGTGCCCAGACCCATGCGTTTAGCCAGGTTTGAGCGCTGCTTGGCGTAGTTGGGCGCTACCATGGGATAGTCGTGCGGCAACCCCCATTTCGTCCGGTATTCATCGGGCGACATGCCGTAGCGCGTGCGCAAGTGGCGCTTCAGCGACTTGAACTTCTTGCCGTCTTCCAAGCAGACAATGAAATCAGCGGTGACAGACTTCTTGATCGCGACTGCCGGCTCGAGCGAAGGCTCCGGCTGAGGGGACTCAGCGCCGGCAGCTTGTGCGAGCGTGGCATGGATAAGGCGAAAGAACGCCGGAACTTCCTGCGGCGGCATTTGGTTCGCGGATACATAGGCAGCGACAATAGTCGCTGAGAGACTCAACAAGTCTTTGGGATCCTGCATGGACCATCCTCGCTGGTGAGGGTTCGGTATACCGAAGTTCGCCTCACGGCGGAAGGAAAAAGCGTCATGAATATTTCCCCAATGCTTGTCGTTAACTGGGGACAACCATAAGCATTACTCTTGGCGTTTTCCAATTATCTGGCCCAGAGCGAAAAACTCAGCGCAGCGGCTATGGCGGCGAGCTGCCACGCGGGGGACATCCGCCGGTAGGGGCGGTCGAGTGACTTCACCCAGCCGATCGTAAGCGAACCGAAGGCCCTGGCAGCCCTTTCGGCCAAGCTCTGCCAAGCGCCATAGAGCCGCAAACCGACGACCCCGAGCCACCGCGCGCTGGCCGCGAGCGGGCCACGGTACAGCGCATCGATGTCCAACAGGTCCTTCGCCACGGGCTTCGGCCACACCCCCACCGCATACAAACATGTGGCGCAAAAGGCGGCCGCGCCGGACGCTTGCAGAGCCGCGCCCAGGCGATCGAGGGCATAAGGCGCGTAACTGAGTTGAGACGGCATCAAATCGTACAACCAACTCGGCGCGAGACCCACGGAGAGGCTGAAGAACAGCGAAAGGCTGGCGCTCAGTAGAAGCGAGAAGCTCGTTTCGTGCCGCGCCGGGGCGCGCGCGACCGCTCTGAAAGCTGTCCAAGCCGGCGCGATCGCAAGACAAGCGAGCAAGACGGCGGGAATGGCGCTGACGAGAATGCGGATCGCGACGGGCTGCTGCGCCAAAGCGTCAAGCGCCACCGCGTGGGTCGCAAAGCTTGCAAATCCGGGCGCGGCAGCGACAGCAAGCCCCGCTGCAAGCAGAAGCGGCGCTGTCATCGGCATGGCCTTCGCGAGACCGCCGAGATTGGATCGAAGCGCTGCGCCGCGCGCCGTCACAATACTGCCGAGCAGCGCCTGAAATGCGATCGCCGCAAGCATGGCGCTGAAGGCGCCTCCAGCGGCGCCGGCCATGGCCAAGGGAGAGCCAATGCCAATCAGCAGTAGAAACAGGCCCGTCTGCGCAAGCAGCGCATAGGCGCCCGCTCGACGCAGATCGTCTTCAGCGGCGGCGAAAAGCAAACCAACCGCTATCAGCGCCACTCCTATCCCTGTGAGCGCGGGTTCGGCGGGGAAAAGGCGAGCGAGTGCGTACAACCCCAGCATGGCGCCAATCGGGGTCAGCGCCGTCGCGCCTACAGGCGAGGCGTAGGCCGCAGCGTCGACGAACCAAACGTGCGCCAGCGGCGCCCCCACGCGGATCAGCAGCGCCGCGAAGATGAAGCAGCCGCCGATGCTGGTAAGATCCAAACTCACGAACTCGGATCGCGCCTCGCTGGCCGCCAAGTGGAACGCCAGCCCCACCAGAAACGACAACCCCTCAAGCCCACGCCATATGAGCGCCCTGCCCCCTGCCCGGTTGGAGCCTTCCAGCGGCGAGCAGAAGACTGTCCAGGCGCCAGCAAGACCCGACAGCGACATCATCGCGATGAAGCTGACGAAGTCGCCAACGAACAATGCTGATACCGCACCGCCGTAGGTGAAGAGAATGGCGGCGTCTTCGAAGCGGTTTTGGCGGGCGTTGCTGGCTATCGCCACCACGATCAGGGCCAGCAGCATGCCCAAGCCGAATATTCGGTTGAGCGGATCCAGCACCAGCAGACGCACGGGCAAGCCCATTTGCGCCACGGCGGCGGCGGCGCCGAACTCATGATCCAAAAGCAGCCAGAGTGCGAGCAGCGCGGACAACGCCATAGTGGCGGCGCGAAAGCCCTTTGGCGAGGCGAGCACTGCGAGGGCTCCGAGCAGCAATACAAAGCCAGGGTTAAGAGTGACCGCCAGCATGACCGCCTCCCTTTTCTTGGCCTGTTCGCCGCCCGAGCAGCGCGCGCAGGGCGTGGCTTGCGAGGGCGGCGGCGGCAACGGCGGCGGCGCTAATCACGGCGGGCGCCGCTGGAAAATTCCACCCGGCGTCGCGAACCAAGCCAAACTCTATCGCCAGACCCGCCGCGATGGCGACGACACTGCATGCGACAACGGTCCAAGCGATGCCGCCCTTGGGCGGCGCAGCGCGCGTGCGGGTCATGGCGGTGTCCAGATCGGTGACAAAAAGGCTGCGAGCGGATCAGCGATGAGCAAAAGACTCAATGTAGCCAGGGCGCCCAACGCAACTGGCGCGGCGAGAAGCATCGTCGCGCCGTCGGGTTGCTTGAAGGGGTCTTCGGGCGTTGGCTCCGACAGCGCCCGGGCAGCGGCCGGGCCCAGATGCGCAAACGTCAGGATCGCAGCGACAGCGATAAGCACCGCGGCCCATATGAGCCCCGCCCCCGCTGCTGAAGTGATCAGCCAAAGCCGCGCCCACGCACCCGCGAAAGGCGGCAACCCGATCAGACTCGCTGCGGCGATCGCGAAGCCCGCGAACGTCCACGGCATGACGCGCCCCAACCCGGCATAGTCGCTGAACCGCTCCCTGCCAGTGACCGCAAATGTAGCGGCCGCCGCCATCAGAAGCGTCGATCCCGCGCATGCGTAGGCGATCACTTGCAGGGTCGCTGCAAACAATCCGGCCGGATTGGCCAACAAGGCCCCGACCAGCACGGCGAGCGCCTGCGCCATTGCCGCATAAGCGATGCGTTCGCGTGCGTCTTGCCGCGAAAGCGCGATCAACGCCGCCGCGCACATGCCAACGCCGGCCAGCACGATAAGGGCGCGACTTGCCAGAAGCGCTTCGTTCAAGGCGGCGCCAAACACGAACGCCACCACCTTGAGCACCGTCACCGAGCCGGCCGGCAGCACCGCCAGCGCATGCAGAGAAATCAGAGCTGGGTAAGTCGCGCTGCTGCTCGCCGACACCCAGCGATGGAGCGGCGGCGCCGCCGCCATGGCCGCGCCCAACACGTACAAGATCAGGAGGAGATTGGCGGTAAGAGCATCCACGCGCTGGGACAAGAGGCCGCCGGCTTCGAACTCAAGCGTGCCGGCCACGGCATAGGTCCAGACAATGGCGGGCAGCAACAAACCGACCGCGGAGGCGAGCAGCACTACAAGAAAGAGCCCTGCTCTTTCCCGGTCCCGAGGTTCGCCTGCATGCGCGACCAGCGGAAAACCAATCAGTATCAGAGCCTGATACGCCACAAAAAGCGTGAACAAGTTCGCGGAGAAAGCCAGCGCCAGCGCTGCCCATTGCGCCAAAGCAATCACAGCCATCAGCCGATGGGGCGCCTTTTCGCCCGTCACCCTCACGAAGCCCACGGTGTGCGCCGCGTGGAGCAAGCCAAGAACACTGAACATGGCGCCCATGAGCGCGCTCAGCGGTTCTGCGACGAACGCAAGCTCGACGTATGGGAGCGGACGCGCCAAAACGACACGGGCTGCAACGCCCTCCGAGACCGCGTCGATGACGGCTAGAGAGGCGGCAGCTGAGATCGATGCTGCGCCCATAAATATGAAGTCGCGCAGCCCGGGCGGCTTGCGCGCGATAAATGTGAGCAATGCGCCGACCACCGGCGCAATCAGCAGAACCAGAAGTGAAACTTCAGCGCTCACGGCAGGACACCGAACGCTCGTGCGGCCGCGATGTCGGCGGCGCGCAGGAGCACGCTCGGCGCCAGCCCCATGCCGATGGTTGCAAGCGCCGCGACGAGCGCCGGCGCCGCCGTCCAACGCCAGGGACCGGTGGTTGCTGCGCCCGCGACCTCCTTGCGCCTCAGGTACATGAGCTCGATCAGCCTTCCGCCGTAGAATACGCCGGCAAGCGATGTGAGGATGACGGCGCCCGCCACCCACCACCAACCGGCGCCGACGCCGACTTCAACGAGGCGCCAGCGTCCCAAAAAGCCCAAAGTGAGTGGCGCGCCCATGACGCTGAGCATGGCGCCCGCCACGGCCGCGCTCGCGAACGGCGCCCGGCGCGCTAAGCCTTCGAACGCGCGCAAATTGGAATCATCGCCAAGCGCCACCGCCACCCCGACAGCAACCGCCATTGCAGCCGCCGCCATCGCCGTCATCTGAACCAACGCCGCAGACAATCCCGCGGGCGAGCCCAACGTCACGCACAGGAGCGCCACGCCCGCGTGTGAGGCCCAGATGTAGACCAGCAAGCGGCGCACGTCGCGAGAACCGATCGCCTGCAGGGATCCCGCCACAACCGCGAGCGCGCCAATCGCTGCGAGCTCCGCCGACATTGCCGCGCCAATCGCCGGCGCCTGGATCGCGAACCCCGCAAAGTGCACCAACGCGGCCAACGCGCCGAATGCGCCAACAACACCAATGGATATCAGCGCGAATGCGCTCGACCGGCCATAGGCGGCGACCATCCAATATGTGAAGGGCGCGACGCCCGTCTTGATCGCCAAAGCAACGACAATCAGTCCAGCGCCGAGTGCGGCGGCTTGGGGCGATACGATCTGAGCTGCGGCGATATCTGCTAACTTGAAAGAGTTTGCCGCCGACCCAAGCAAGGCGGCGCCGCAAAGAAAAAGCGCGGCGCCAACGCCCCCCGCGAGCAGCATCCGCAACGCGCCGTTCAAAGCGCCGTTCGGGGCGCCGTTCGTGGCGCCGTTCGGCTTGTCCGCGAGGGCGACGAGCGCGGTGGCGGCAAGCCACGCGACTTCGATGGCGGCGAACAACCCAAACAAGTCCTCAGCCTGTAGCGCGCTACACCAACCCGCGCCAACGCTGAGCGCCAAGGCTACCCGGTAGGAGCCGGTCGCGACCATGCGTGGCGCCAGCGCCGCGCCGGACGCCAATGTGGTCAGCGCCATCAGGGCGCAAAGCACAGCCAGCAAGAAGGCATTGGCAGCGGGCAAGGTTTCAGGCGCCTCACCGATGGGGCCAACGAACCCGCGCACGACGGCGGCCACGCTCAGCGCCGCTGCCGCGCAGGTCGCAACCGCCGCCAATGTCCACGCCACCCGCGCCCACGGCAGCAACAGCGCCAACGCGACGCTGCCCGCGAGGATCGCCAGAATCAGCGACGGCTCACCGCCGCGCAGCATGGCCACCCATTCAGCGGTCACTGCGGGGCTCCGAGGACTCGGCGGCGGCGTCGGCGGCGTCGAGAGCGGCAGTCTCGATCGATCCGTAAGATTCTTGTACAAGCACGACGATTGCCGCGCCGACCAGCGTGTAGACTAGAGCCGCCGCCGTGGCCACGATCTGAGCCGATGGCGGCGCGCCCAGAGCCGCAAGGGCGCAGACGGAGCCAAGCAGCGCAATTGCAACGCCGGCAAGGCGCGTGATCGCGTTGGAGGCCGCCCAAGCCGCCAAGGCGCCAAGCAGCACTAGCGTGATCGCCACGGCGAACGCTGCGCGCGGTAAGATCGCCTCGATCATTACCATGCATCATCGCGCAACGCGGCGGCACGCCCAAACAACGCCATCAACGCGAGGATCGCGCCCGCGGAGGTCTGGGCGAACAGCCCAGCCTCGACCAACCGCTCCGCCCATGGAATTGGCGTAGGCAGGACGCCCGCGACCGCCAGCAATAGACCCAAACACAACACCACACGCAGCGCCATTGGCGGAAAAGCGCGGCGCGAAGCGCTTACTCCAAACGCCAAGGCGTGCATGGCCGCGGCGAGCGCCAGGCAAAGCCCCGCGACAAGGCCCACTCCGCTTCCAGCGGGCGACAACAAGAGCGTGCTCACCCCCAAAGTGAGGAGCAAAGGCCCGCAAAGCCGCGTCAATGTTGCGGCAATCGCGTCAACGTTGGTCATCGCCGTTCCACTCCGCGCGAGGATCGAAGACGCCGCGCTCGCCGTGGCCCAGCAGGGCAGCGCAGCCGGCAGCCGCCACAACCACCAAGAGCCCCAAAGAGAGCAACGGCGCCGGGGTCGCTGCGCGCGACACAGAGAGGGTCACCTCTGGCAGCGCCGACAACAAGATCGCGGCCAACAAGCCGGCGACGGCGCCGGAAAGCCACCAACTAAATCGATTGGGCGAGCCCTTTACCGATCGCGCGCTGAGCAAGGTCACGGCAAGCAGAACGAGCGGGCACGCAACCGCGAACACCACCGCCACCAGCAGCGCCGCATCGCCGGCGCCCAAGGCCACCAATGCCGCCGCCGAGAGCGATGCGCCAGCGCCGAGCCGTATCGTCAGCACGAACAGGCTCTTGGAGGCGACGGCGCCGACGCAGGCGGCCAGAGCCGCGACCAACAGGACGCACCCGACTAGCGGCGCAATCGCCGTCATGGCGTAGTGCTCCGGCCGGGGCGTGGCGCACGATAAGAACCGGTCATCGGCGTGAGGCCGCCGGCGTGAGCGGCGTTGCCAAACACGTAGGACCAGATTGGCCCAACGGCGCCAATCAACAATGCGAGCAATACGAGGCGAAGCGAAATTTCGGTACGCGATTCAGCCAACGCCAAGCCAAACGCAACTAGCGCCGCGCCCAGAGGATCGGCCACCGCCGCTGCGTGTAAGCGGGTGTAGAGGTCAGGAAATCGCAGGACGCCGATCGCCGACCCGAGCAAGAACAGCACGCCGACGCCAACAATCAGCGCTGACACGGACAAACGTGCGACGTGCCAAATTTCGACGATGTTCATGGGCCGGCCCTCGGCGCCAGCGGCGGTTGGAAGGCCCGTGTGCGGAAGAACTTGAGGATTGCCACCGCGATGATCGCCGCGCCCAAATAAAGTGCGATCGCAACGTCGACGCCGGCGCGGGCGCCGACGAGCACAGCAGCACCCGCCGCCAGCAGCGCGGCGTGGGTGAGAACCGATTTGGCTGCGAATGCGCGGTCGTACAGAGTCGGTCCCGCGAACACACGTACGAGAGACGCAAGAAGAGCTAGCAGAACGCCGGCAATTGCCGCCAAGGCGATCATGGTTGCTTCCTCCTCGCGATCATCGCCCTGACCCGCGTGACATCGACGTTGTCCTCATTCAGCGCGTGGGCCAGCACACCGTCCTTGTCGAGTGCGACCACACACAAGCCCGGCGCCGAACCAATGCTCGCCACGACCTCCGCGGCGTCGATGCCATCGGCCGCATCAACGCGGATGCGAACCAATCCTGGTGAAAGCGTTACGTCGGCGGCCAAGGCGGCGCGCACCGTGGCGATCGCAGCTGCGATGACGCCGCCGATGCCTGAGATCGCTCCCACGATGCTTCGCGGGGCGCCGCTGAAGGCGCCACTCGCGCCGCCGGCGCGCACCGCTAAGGCTGTTATCATGGCGGCGCCCAGCGCCGCTTCGGAAGCCCCCGCCGCGGTCGTCGGGAGCGTCAAAAGCAACAGGATTATCCACAGCCCCAAGAGCATGGTCGCCGCGTGAAGCAAGAGCGCCTCCCCGCTTGATTGCAGACGAAGGGCTTAGCGCCGGGTGCGCGGATTCGCCAGTACGCCGCGTGACCTTCAGCCGCTGCGATTGAACAGCAGGGTGGCGTTGCGGCGGGCCAATGTGAGATCGAGCGTTTCCTCGTCGAGCAACGAGCGATCCAAATTTGCGGCATCTGCGGTGAAGGACCAATTCCAATAGCGGAGAACGGTCTGCGCTTTGGCGGTCGCCAAAGTGTCGAAAACAAACACCGCGCGTCCCAATGCGTTGTCAGTCCGTTCAAGATCACCGGCGGGTCGGCGCAAGGCGCGCCAGAGCGCCACCAGCATCGGTCTCTTGAGACCGACCGCCTTAGCTAGAACGCCGATCGCCTCGCCGCCGGGATCGGCGAAGATTTGAGATGCGGTGGTCGGCTTTATCCCGGCCAGGTGCGCAATCTCTTGCATGAGCCCTCGGTCAAGCTGGCGCTCCGCCGCCGTGATCGCGCCCTCCAAGGAGCCATAGGCGCTTTGCGCCGCGGCGGCGCGATTGCGTTGCCGGCGTTCGATGACCTGCAGGGTCTTGCGGGTGTCGGCGTCGGCCCACCCCTCCTCCGCCGCCAGGCGGAACACGTCGCCAAGCTCCTGGATGAGAGTGGCGCGATCCACAGCGAAACGACGCAAAATTTGTACGCGCGCTTCGAAATTCGCCCACCAGAACAAGACCAGCGCCTGGGTCGGGCGCAATTCATTGCGTGCAACCAACAGCTTCGGCAATGCAACGGCTTGGCGCGATCGAGCGACCACGAGATCGACGCCTTGCGTCGATAGTCGCGCGCCGGGGTTGCGAAGCACCGCCTCGATCACAGCGCTTTCGCCCGTCGCCACCAAAGCGTCCGTGACCGGTTCACTCAAGGCGCGTCGCTGTGTGATCGCTAGCCAATGAGCGCCAACCCCGGCGCGCACGGTGGCGATAAGATCTGAATCGTCGAAGCCTACCCCTGACTCGAGCAAGGGACCCGCGACGCTTATCTCATCACGCGCCAAGTAGCGCAGCAGCGCCTTGGGCGCGTCTGCCACGCGCGCCAAACCCACGGCGCAACGCCGCCGCAGCTCGACGTTGCTGGTTCGCAATAAATCGACAAGGATGTCCGCGGCCAGCTGCCGCTCATAGTTCGGCAGCCGCGTCTCTGGCCAAGACACAAGCTCGCTGAGGCGCTGCACGAGGGCAGTTCGCGCTTGGAGCGTCTGCGCCTTGCCCAGTTCGAGCGCTGTGTCGTTCGCAGCTCTCTTCGGCTGATTCGTTGCCCGCATCGGATCACGAGGTCTGCATGGGTGACGTTAATCTCTCGTCAACGTGCATCCCGCGGCCTGGACTGGCCTGCACCAGCCCGCTTTAAGGCATCCCAATGCCGCAACCAAGCCGCCACCGGCCGCGCCGCAACAGCACCCTGGCAAGGGCTCTGCCGGAGCTTCCGCTCTACTACCTTGTCGTGGCCTTCTACTTCTTCGCGCTTGGCATGCAGTTCGTGCTTTTTCCATCGTTGGTGGCGTTCCTCCTGACGGCGACGCCTGAGGGGCTTGGGCTTGCGCAGTCAGCGCTGTCGGGACCGATGTTCTGTTTCCTACTGCTCGGCGGCCTTCTCGCAGAGCGAGCAGCGGCTGGCCCGACGCTGGCGCGCCTCTACGTCGCGTTCGCAGTAGCGACGCTCTTGCTCGCGGCGGCGGTAGCGATTGGTGCGGTCGCATATCCGATGCTGATCGGTTACGCCGTGGTCGTCGGCACGTTGGCGGCCTTCATGATGCCGGTCCGCGACGCGGCGCTCAACGGCATCGTTGCGCGAGAAGCGGAACGCGGTCGTCACACACCGATCGCCACGGCCGCGGCGATCACCACGGCTGTACAAATTGGCGCTCAGATCGCCGGCATCCTTGTTGCGGGGCTCGCGGGAACCACGCCCGCGCGCTTCATAGCCCTCCAAGGCGTCGCACTGGCGCTCGGAGGCATCGCGGCGCTCGGTCTTCGAACGCCGAAACCACACGGCCATGAGCGCACCCTCGCAGGCGTACTGCGGGACCTCGGCGGAGGTCTCTCCTATGCCTTTCGCAATCCGGTGATGTCGCCAATGATCGTGTCTGCGGCTTATGTCGGCGTGTTCATCATCGGCTCATTGCAGGTGCTGTTCCCACTCGTGGTCCGCGACGAGTATGGCGGAGACACCCAAGCACAAGCCCACCGCCTGGGGCTGCTACTGGCTTGCTTCTGGAGCGCATCGTTTGTTTCAGCCGTCATCTTGAGCCGCGTCAAACCGCTGGCTCGGCCCGGGCGCGCGATGATCACCTCGCACCTAATCGGCGCATGCGCGCTGGCTTCCTTCGCCATCCACAAACCGTTCCCAGCCTTCGTGATGATCGTCACCGCCTGGGGGTTGGCGGCGGGGGTAGCGATCTCGGTCAGCCGCTCCATCACGCAAGGCGCTTCGGATCGGCAGTATTTGGGACGCGTACTGGCGGTCTATTCCATGGGCTTCATGGGCGGCGCACCGCTCGGCTCAATCGTGGTTGGCTTCGCGGCGCGCGAATGGGGCAGCGGCGCCGCTGCGCTCATTCCCGGCATCGGGCTGGCGCTAGCGGCGGCGGCCCTCGCGGTGTCTACGCCGCTGTGGCGCTACCGCCCCGGCATTTAGCGCGTGCGAACGCCGCCGCGTTCGCGCCGGCTGTTCGAATTGTCGCCGCGCGCGTTGTACTCGTTGACCTCCGCCAGCCAAGCGTCCCGCCCGCCGTTCAGCTGTCCGACTGCGGCGTTGTAGGCATCCTCGGAGGCTCGCAATTGCGCCCGCAACACATCTATGTCAGCCCGGCACAACCCGAGTTTGGCCATCCCGCCTTCATGCCAAGCGGTGAACGCTTCGTTGCCGTCCTCAACCGCCGCGGCGCTCGCGGTGGCGCCGTCCGGCAGTGTCGGCGCCGCAGCGAACCCTTGGCAGTTGGCAGGCAACGTCGGTTGGGGCTGAGCAAACGCCGGCGCGACAAGCACGCACGCCAAAACCGCTGCACCGAACACAACTCTCATGCGCCAAAACTCCTCAAATCCAATTTATCCCTTGCTGCCGCGATTTGGGAGCGAAACGCGGCCAAAATGCGGTGAA
Organism: uncultured Terricaulis sp.; assembly: GCA_964423825.1. GTDB lineage: Bacteria > Pseudomonadota > Alphaproteobacteria > Caulobacterales > Aquidulcibacteraceae > Vitreimonas. Next base: position 13,506 of record CAYRHK010000025.1, read on the forward strand.
CGAGCGTGCTACGGCGATCATCGTAACCGGAATGGCACGACCATACGATACCGCGCCTCAACGGCGCGGCCGTCGTGTGTCGCCGGCGCCATGCGATGATCGGCGGCGATGTTCAGAGCAGCCTCGCCGAAGCCCCATCCAGCCGGCGTCTCGCTTTCGACCGCGCATGCGAGGGCGCCCTCGGGGCTAACCAAGCAGGCGAGGACAACTTCACCCTGACGGCCCATTTCCCGTGCGCGGCGCGGATAGTAGCGCCCAAGGTCCTGGGGCCGACGCAACCAGTGGGGGTTTTGCACCGTCGGCGGCACAGTTGACGCAATCACTGTAGGAACCGCATCGACCACGGCGGTGTTCGTGGTCGTCGCCAAAGGCGGCGCCGGCGCGACGATCACCGCATCCTGCGCAGGCTGTCGGGGCGGAGATGGCGGCGCCGGCTGTGGCGGCGGCGGCGGCATGACGAGGCTGATCGGCGGCGCACCCAAGTCGAGCGGGGGCAGCAGGCGTGCGGTCAAAGTCGTGGTCAAAGCGATCGCGGCCAGGGCGGCGAACAGTCCGGCGGAAGCGCCGACCGATACAAGGCGGCGGGCGTCAAATGCATGCATAGTCTAGCCTCCTTAAGTTGGGTCCGCGGTCTGCGCGAAGAGGCCGACGCGTGCGAAACCGTCGCCATTCAACTGATCGAGCGCGGCCACAACCGCGCCATAGGCAACGCCTTGGTCGGCGCGCACAAACAAGCGCACGTCAGCGCGCACATCGACGCCAGTCGGCGCCGCCAATTCAACAGCCTCGGCGAGAGCGGTAAGTTCTGTGCTGCGGCCAGCGATACTGTAGCGCGCCAGCCCGTCGTCACTACGTTCGACATCGACGATGATCGGAGCACTTTCGACGACAGGTCGTGTAACGCCCGTGGGCAAATCGAGCGGAACGTCCACGGTTGGGGCGGGCGCCGTAACCATGAAGATCACCAACAAGACCAGCAATACATCGACAAACGGAATGATGTTCGGGTCCGTGTAAGGCGCAGATCTCCGCTGCCGTCGCACGGCGTGTTGTGCGTACATTTGCCTGCTCCTCCCGTCTTGTCGTTACTCGCGATGGTCTCGCGAGAGAGGCTCTGCGCCAATTCACAGCCTTGCGATCTCGATCACAGTTGCGAGATCGCGCCGCGAGGCGGGCGCCAGCATCGTGTACAAAAACGCCGACTGACCCTAGCCGCTGGTGAACGGCACAACCATGCGATAGCGAGCTCGAACGGGGACGCCGTTGCGCATCGCTGGGCGCATGACATGAGCGCGCGCGATCTCCAGAGCTGCGTCGGCGAAGCCCATTCCTGCGGGCTGCTCGGAGGCGACTTCACAGGTGAGGCGCCCATCTGTTTCCACGAAGCACGCGAGTTCGACGCGCCCTTCGACGCCGCGCAGAAACGCGGCGCGCGGATAGAAGCGTTCCGGGTGGGCGGGACGCGAAACCCACTCGGGGTCGACAATCGTCGGCGGATCGGGGTCGGGGTCAGGCAAGCTTTGGGGCGCTGTCGGGGCGGCTTCCGGGGGGAGGTCGCCCGTCTTGGCGGTCGGCGCGGGCGCTGGCGAAACCGGCGCAGGCGGCGGCGGTTGGCGCGAAACTTCGCTGAGCACTACCTCGACGCTGGCAGGCGTCAGTCGCACGATGCGATGGCGCACGCCCAGCGCCAGGGCCGTCAACGCCGCCACCAATAGCACGGCGGATGCGAAGCTGATCGCGCGCACGGGGCGCATGCCGGACCTCGTTTCAGTCGCCGGCTTATCAGAAAGTCGGGGCCAAAAGAAAAGCGCCGCTGCCCGGAGGCAGCGGCGCGCGGCGGGGAGGTGCGAAACGCCCAATCTTATTTTTAGGGCCACACCCCCCAAATCGTGCGCCGAAT
>CAYRHK010000026.1:0-15181 GCA_964423825.1 uncultured Terricaulis sp.
AGTTCGAATGCGGCGAACGAAGAAACCAGAAGCCGTCCGGCAGGATCTCACACACGCCGCCGCCGCCGATTTCAACTCCGCGTTCGGCTACCGATTTTAGGATCGCGAACAGCATGTCCTGCGTGCGCAGCGTGTTGGCGCCTTCGATCTCGAGCGATTCCGCGAGCGCCAGCAATTCCGCCGGCGGCTTGCGCTTCAATTCCTGCAACGTCAGCTGCGTCAGCTCTTCGATGGCTTGTTCGTCAGTCATGTTGGTCTCTGGGCGCGCGCGCGGCCTTAGGTCCGATCGCGCGTTCTGTGTTTGGAAAATTAAAACCGGCGGTGAGGTGGGATGAATGGGCGCCGCCGACGCCGCACGCCGAAGCGCGCAAGGCGATGCACACCACAACCGGGCAGAAGCGTCAAGCCTCTCAGCCGTTGATATTAGGGCTCAATGGTAACCAAAAGGATAGCGACGATGGCGACCAGAGAGGCGCTTCGCTCATCAGCCGCCAGCAGCCCCCCTTAAGGCCAAGTGTGTTCTGCTGTGCACAGACCTGTCCTTGGCAAGAATGTACCTGGGCATCGATCGGGCTCCAGCGTCGCCAGGAGAATGATGAAGATGGCCGCGATGAAGGGCGCCTCGCTCATCAAACGCCAAAATCGCTCGGTCTTCCGGCGAACACCGCGGGCAAGCATCCTGCCCTCAACCACTAGGTAGCCGTGGTACGCCGACAAACCAATTACCAAGGCCAACTTGATCCAAAACCAATAGAGCGTGTCCGGAAGAGGGCGCGTCCAGTCGCCGACCAACCACACACCGAAAAGCGTCAGACCGAGCACCCAAGCCAAGACGAGGCTAGGCGTGAGAATAATCCGCTGCAGATTGCGCGACGCCTTCAGCATCGCCGCTTCAAGCTCGCCGCCAGGTTGTGACCCGCTGATGTAGGCATAGAACCGCGGCAGCATCAGCAGCCCCGCCACCCAAGCGATCACCGCGATAATATGCAGCCCGCGGATGAGATTGTAATCGAGCCACTCCATCAGCTTCCCCCTCCGTGCGGACACTGCCCGCACGTCGCCGGACAAATGCGCGGCCCCACGTCTGATCGCAATGCCTTGGGCGTCTTTAGCGCCCGCTCAATGACGTCCGCCAAACCATCAATAAAAACCGGCGCTGCTCCCAGTGCAACAGCACGCACATAGAACGGCAGGCCTTCATGCCGTGCAAGCTCGGCGTACTCGATGTCGAGCTCAACCAGTGTTTCGACGTGCTCGGAGACGAACGCAATTGGACAAACGATCACGCCGACCTTGTCGCGGCCGGCCAGGCGAATCTCGTCCTCAGTCGCCGGCCCGATCCATTTCAGCGGCCCCACCCGAGATTGGTAGCAGGTGCGATATTCCCACTCGCTCGGCAACAATGCGCGCACAGCTTCGACGCTGCGCTCGACCTGCCACTGATAGGGGTCGCCCGCATCGACCCCGCGTTGGGGCAATCCATGTGCGGAAAACAGCAGGCGCGCCTTTGCCGGCGAGCCTGCCTCACGCCACGCGTTCAACACCGCATCCGCGTGTGCCTGCGCCAGCTTGGCGTTGCCAGGATAACAACAAACCGCCGACGCTGGCAGCTGCGAAACCTTGCTCCAAGCGCGCAGCGAAGAGGCGGTGGTCGTCGCGGAATACTGCGGATACAGCGGCAGCAGAATGGCGTCCGTTGCGCCCCAAGCCTCGGCTGCTTTCGCCGCGTCTCTCACGAACGGCTTCCAATAGCGCATCGCCAAGAAGCATTTGAACGTAACATTGCCGACGCGCACCGCCATCGCAGCTTCAAGCGCATCGGCTTGCTTCCGAGTCTCCTGCACGATCGGCGAACCGCCGCCCATCAGCGCGTAGTTTGCCTTCGCTTGCTTCTCCCGTGTGCGCGAGATCAACTGCGCGATCAAATATCGGAACGGCTGTGGTGCGCCGATGATCGCTTTGTCGTTAAACAAGTTGAACAGAAATGGCCGCACTGCGTCTTGCCCATCCGGCCCCCCAAGATTGAACAAAATGATGGCCACCCGTCGCGACGTCATGACGCGTAACTCTGGTCTGCGCGATGAACTCGACTCTTCAACCGGAATCGCGCTCATCCGCGCTTCACCAGATCCACGAGCCGCGAAACATTCTCGATGTCTGCGTCCGGCGTAATGCCGTGTCCAAGATTAAAAATGTGCGGCCTGTCACGATATCGCGCCAGCACCTGGCGCACGCCGAGTTCCAAGGCTGAGCCGCCGGCAACCAGCAATTGCGGATCAAGATTGCCCTGCACCGCCATGCTTTTCCCTAGTCCCTCGGGCATCCCCATGCTTGTATCCAGGCTCACCGCATTGATCGAAAGCGAACTGGCGTACCCGACAAGCGAGGTGCCTGATCCACGTGGAAATCCGATGATCGGCGCTTCGCAGCCAAGTTCCCGAAGGCGCTCGATCAACCGCCGTGTTGGGTTGATCACCAGACGCTCGAACAGGGCAGGAGACAATCCTTCCGCCCAACTCTCGAAAATCTGGACGCAATCGGCGCCAGCCCTGACCTGTGCCGCCAAGTGCCGGGCGCTTGCCTCGGCAAGCACTTCCAACAGCCGATCGACATCCTCAGGCCGCTCATAAGCCGCGCATCGCGCGCGATCCTTGTCGCCGCCTTCGCCTTGCAGCATGTAGGTCGCCACTGTCCACGGCGCCCCGCAAAACCCAATCAAAGGCAACTGAGCATCAAGCGCGCTCCTGATGCGCTCGACTGCCTCATACACCGGAGCTAGGCGCTGAAGCCCCAGTTCTGGCTCGTCGAAGCGCCACTGCTGTTGCCCAATCAGGGGCTCCAGCCTTGGGCCTTCGCCCTCAACGAACCAAACCTTTCGGCCGAGCGCATCAGGAACCACAAGAATGTCAGAAAACAAGATCGCCGCATCGAGCGGGAAACGCCGCAACGGCTGCAACACCGCTTCCGTAGCGAGAGCCGGTGAATAGCAGAAATCCAGGAAGCTCTTGGCCCGGGTTCGAAGCTCCCGATATTCCGGGAGATAGCGCCCAGCTTGCCTCATGATCCAAATCGGAGGCGGATCGAGCCGTTCGCCCCCAAGAACACGAAGCAGGGCCGATTGGGCTCGGGCGCTCATTCTCTCTCAAACCCTAAATCTCTTGAGTCCGAGTAGATGAGGACTCGTTGTTGATGGGAACCAGCGGAGGGGACAACGCCCCAAACGGCAAAGTTCGAGCTCACTTATCCAGTTCAACCCCAGCAGAAAAGCCGCTCTTCTGTTAAGGTTAACGACCATAACAAGGTGTTGCGATTCTTTTCCGCTCTCGGCATCGCGCTGTGGACATTCCGGGGGGGAATCGTTCCCAGGGGCCCGGAAAACTCGCCCGCGGGGTGATCGGATGGGGGTGGATCGCCCAATCCGCACAGTTGCCGACAGCTTGTCCACAAACCCGCTTCCGCCGATATCATGTCCGCATGCGCGAGCGCTTGGCCATCTACTTCAACGTCCACCTGGTCTCGGATTCGACCGGCGAGACCTTGGCTGGCGTCATGCGCGCAACCTGCGCTCAATTCGACAACATCGTGCCGGTGGAGCACCCGTACTTCCTCGTTCGCTCCGAACGTCACCTGGAGCGGGTGATTCGCGAGATCGAGGCGGCGCCCGGCATTGTGATGTTCACCCTCTCAAACCTCGAGCATCGCGCACTTCTGGAAAACGCCTGTAAGGCGCTCGAAATGCCTTGTGTCGCCGTCCTTGACCCGGTGTTGGACGCAACCTCGCGCTACCTAGGACAGGAACTCAATCATCGCGTCGGCGCCTCGCGCAAGCTCAACGCCGAGTATTTCAAGCGTATAGATGCGCTTGACTTCGCCATGGACCACGACGACGGGCAGCAAGTCGTTGAGCTGCGGGACGCCGATGTGATCTTGGTGGGCGTTAGCCGTACCTCCAAGACACCCACCAGTGTCTATCTCGCTCATCGTGGCGTCAAAGCTGCGAACGTGCCGATGGTGCCGGGCGTTCCATTGCCGCCGGAGCTTTTCGCCGAACAGCGGCCCCTGGTCGTTGGGTTGTTGATCTCGGCAGACCGTCTCATCGCCATCCGTCGCAATCGCTTGGCGGCGATGAAGGAAACGCGCGCTGGCAGCTACACCGAAGAAGATGCAGTTCGTCGCGAAGTTACCGAGGCGCAGAAGCTCTTCGAGCGCGAGGGTTGGCCTACAATCGATGTAAGCCGCCGCTCCATCGAGGAAACCGCCGCCTCCGTGCTCAACCTCTTGGCTGAGCATAAGAGCAAAAGTGAGCAGCGCGCGCCATGACCTTGATCTTGGCTTCACGCAGCGCGGCGCGGCGCGCGATGCTCAGCGCCGCGGGCCTCTCCTTTGAAGTAGTTGCCCCGACCCTTGATGAAGAGGCCGCTAAGGTCGAGCTGCGTTCAGGGGGCGCAACCCCACGCGATCAAGCTCTTCAACTCGCTGAGCGGAAAGCGCTCTCTGTATCCGGTCAACACAGGGGCCTTGTCATCGGAGCAGACCAGATGCTCGCGGAGGGGGGCAGAGTCTTTGACAAGCCCGCCTCCATGGAGCAAGCGCGCGAACAACTGCGCGCGCTAAGCGGCCACACCCACGAATTGCTCACCGCGGCGGCCATTGCGCGCGAAGGTGAAATCATCTGGGGCGCCCTCGACGCGTCGCGCCTCACCATGCGCTCTCTCTCTGACGCCTTCATCGACGACTACCTTGCCCGCGCTGGCGACGCCGCTACGCGCTCAGTTGGCGCCTACCAACTCGAGGGCATCGGCGTACAATTTTTCGAGCACATCGACGGCGACTACTTCTCCATCTTGGGTTTACCGCTCTTGCCGCTGCTCGCATTTCTACGCGAGCAGGGGGCAGTCGCCTCATGAGCACCAAGCGTTACGCGGTCATTGGCGATCCAGTCGCCCATTCGCTCTCGCCGCTGATGCACACCGGCTGGATCGCAGACCACGGGCTCGACGCGACCTACGAAGCCCATTTGCTGCGTAGCGACGATCCGGTGACCGCCATCCGCGGCCTCACCCAGTTCGCCGGCATGAACGTAACCGTCCCGCACAAGGAGGCAGCCGCCCGCGCCGCTGGCTGGGCTGATGGCGATGCCGCCAATGTGCTGCGCTGGGAGCCCGACGGTGCGCTGTCCGCATTCAACACGGATGGTGTTGGCTTTCGCGACGCCCTGAACGAAGCTGAACCGGACTGGCAGCGTAGGGTCATCGACGTGGTCATAGTCGGGGCGGGTGGAGCCGCGCGCGGCATTGCCGCGGAGCTGTCCCTCCATGTTGGCACGATCACCTTCGTCAATCGGACGTTAGCGCGCGCAGAAGCTGCCGCGAGCAATCTTGATATGCTTGGGGCAAGGGCGCTTGCTTGGAATGAACTGGAGCGCGCCTTCGCATCGGCTGATCTCATCATACAAGCGACCTCCTTGGGATTGAGTAGCGGTGGGGCGCCGCGGTGGCCGGTTGAGGCCTGTCGCCCCCACACCATGATTGCGGACGTTGTCTATCGGCCGCTCGAGACCGAATTGTTGCACGCAGCCCGCGCGCGCGGGCTCGCAACGGTGGATGGTCTCGGCATGCTCATTCACCAGGGTGCGTGGGCGTTCTGGCTTTGGCACAACATCTGGCCAGACACAGCCCAAGCGCGCGAACGCTTGTTGAAAGCGCTCGCATGATCGTGCTTGGTCTCACCGGCTCCATCGGCATGGGCAAGTCGACCGTAGCCGCGGTGTTTGCGGAAGAGGGGGCGCCATTCTTCAGCTCCGATGAAGCCGTGCACGCGCTCTATGCCTCTGGCGGCGCCGCTGTCGCAGCGGTGGGAGCCGCGTTTCCCGGGGTTGTTGTAGACGACGCCGTCGATCGCGCTCGCTTGGCCGCATACGTGCTGAACGATCCGCAGGCACGCCAACGCCTTGAAAGCATCGTCCATCCCTTGGTGGCGCGCGCACAAGCCGACTTCCTCGCGACCCAGCGCGCTGCAGGCGTGGACGTCGTCGTGCTTGACGTTCCGTTGTTGTTCGAAACCGGCGGCGACGCGCGCGTGGACAGGTCGGTGGTCGTGTCGGCGCCTTACGAGGTGCAACGCGCCCGCGTCCTCGCGCGCCCTAACATGACCGAGGAGAAATTCCTGGCAATCCTGAGCGCCCAAATGCCCGACGCCGAAAAGCGCGCCCGCGCTGCCTTCGTCATCGACACAAGTGGCGCGATCGAGGGGACCCGCGCCCAAGTCCGTGCCGTGCTGGACGCTCTGCGCGAACACAAGTAGCGCCAAGACATGCGCGAGATCATCTTCGACACCGAAACCACGGGGGTCTTTCCGGACCACCAAGACGAGAGGCAACGCGACCGCATCGTCGAGCTTGGCTGCGTGGAGGTTGTCAATCTGGAGCGGACGGGGCGCGAGTTTCACGCGTATCTGAATCCCGAACGCGACGTACCAGAAGAAGTTGTGCGCGTGCACGGCCTTCGCCTCGAGTTCTTGCGTGGCCATGGGCGCTTTTCCGAGTCCGCGGAAGCATTGCTCGACTTCGTCGCCGACGCGCCGCTAGTCGCCCACAACGCCGCCTTTGACCAGAGCTTTCTAAACGCCGAACTGCGCCGGTGCGGTCGCAATCCTTTGGGCGATAGCCGCTTCGTCGACACCCTAGCCATCGCGCGCAAGCGCTTTCCTGGCGCGTCGTGCTCGCTCGATGCGCTCGCGAAGCGCTTCCAACTCGACCGCTATGGCTTCGATCTGTCCGCGCGCAAAGGGGCCGGTGGTCACGGCGCCTTGATAGACGCGCGCATCCTCGCGGAAGTGTATCTCAATTTGAAGGGTGGGCGCGAACAGCGCCTCGCGTTCGATGTCGAAGAGGAGACGAAACAAGTGATCGGCGCGCGCCCGATTACACTGCAGCCGCGCCCGCAACGGCCCACCCAGCTTCCAGGGCTTCTTACCGCCGAAGAAGCCGCAGCACACGAAACCTTCGTCGCCACTTTGGGCGAGAATGCGCTTTGGCGCGCGCGCGGACGTTAGAACGCCGCCGCGCCCTGGTTTTCAGCGCGCGCCTGTCGGTCGCGCAGCTCCGCCCAATACAGTGGCGTGAAATCTATCGGATTGATAAGTAGCGGTGGATAACCGCCTTCGCGCGTGATCTCCGCCAAGATCTGCCGGCTGAAGGGAAACAGCAGTCGCGGGCACTCGATCCAAATCAGTGGTTCAATGTCGTCGGCCCGCACGTTCATGAATTGAAACAACCCCGAATAGACGAGGTTGACCGCAAACATCGTCGTCTCTTGCCGCCTCGCCTGGACATTGATGCACAGGTCGACCTCAACCGCGTCCCCGCGGTCTCCGATCGGACGAGATTTCACCTCAACGCCCATGTCGATCGTCGGTTGGCTCTCATAGGCCTGGGACGCGGCCGCCGCCATGAGGTTCTGGAAAGAAAGATCCTTCACGTATTGCGTCAGCACCCTCAGGTGCGGTGAGTCTGGTGCGACGCCCTCAGGTCCGGGTTCGGTGGTCATGCGCGGTCTCTAGGAAGCTCTAGGGGCGCCGTTACCATGAGCGGACCGGCGCGGCAATCGAGCCGCACTGGAACCGCACAGCTGTTGGCATTATGTCAAGCAGGGCGCATTATGACCGGTCAGCGGAGCTGAAAGCCTTGGACCAGAGCATGTTGGAACTACTCATCCTGGCGTTCGTGGCGGGGTTTGTCCTTTTTCGTCTGTATACAACGCTAGGCAAGCGCACGGGATCCGAGCGGCCCGATGAACCCCAGCCCCAACCCGCCCACGGCCGTCTTCCGCGCGAACCTGCAGGTGCGGCGCCTTCGCTCCCCGCCGCCTCGAACGGCGCGGCGGGGGAAGGGCTCGTAGCCATACTCCGCGCTGATCCGAGCTTTGATGTCGATCATTTCATCTCTGGCGCCCGAGCGGCCTACGAACTCATCGTCAATGCTTACGCCAAGGGTGATCACGACGCATTGCGCGGCCTGCTCGCGCCGCGTGTGTTTGACGCCTACGCCGCCGCGATCGCCAAGAGGTCCGAGACCCGCGAACCCGTGCCCGAACTCGTTCGCTTGCGTGGCGCCGAGATTGCTGACGCGGAATTGCGCGGTGAGGCGGCCAGGGTGGTGGTAAAGTTTGAAGCCGAACTCGCTGAGGGCGCTCACGGGGTTCGCGATGCGCGCGAGAGTTGGACATTTGAGCGCAATGTTCGCTCTAACGACCCAAATTGGGTGCTGACGCGCGTTCAGGCGGCTTGAGCAGTAAAAAGCGCGGAGTGTCGCCCGAGGAGGCTGAGTTATGGGGTCGCGTCGCCGCGACCGTGAGACCCAAATCGCGGCGGCGCGCGGCATCCGATCCCGCGCCCAAGGAGCCGCGCGATTTCGCCGTTCCGAAGGCGCCCAAGCCGGAACCCTCGAAGGCTCCGAAACGATTTGCGGCGGCCCCGCAGAACCGAGCGGCCGAGAAACGCGTGCGGCGCGGAACGCTCGAGATCGGCGCGAGGCTTGATCTGCACGGCCACACCCAGGCGACCGCTTACGCCGCCCTGGTACGCTTTCTTTCCGCCGCAAGCGCGCGTGGTGATCGCGCAGTCATAGTCGTAACCGGTATGGGACGTGGCGGCCTGGGCGTCCTCAAGCAACGGCTTCCTGAGTGGCTGGCGGAGCCCGGCCTCCGCGCACTTGTTTCCGGTTATGCCCCGGCGCACCGTCGCCACGGCGGGGCAGGGGCGTTTTACGTGCTCCTCAAGCGACCGCGCACCCCGGAGTAACCTCGCGTTCACCCAAAAATCTCGTACATTCAGAGCATTCTAACGATTGCAGCGGAAGTGTTGACCCTCTCGGTTTATTGGAGTCGCAATGCCGCCGCCGTTGCTCAGATCGCTTCTGCGCCATCAGCGCGGGCTGGCGACGCGAGCCGCATGGTTCGTCGCAGCCATTCTGGCGGCTGCAGCGGTGCTTTCAATCGCAATTCTCGCGCTCGCAGCAAACGGTCTAGGCGCTTTGCCGCAGCTGGCTCCGTTCCTCATGGCGGTGTCACTGATCGCAGCATGCGCCATTCCCCTGGCCGCCATCCTCGTCCGCCGCGCCATCGCGCCCCTGGAAGTGCTCACGGCGCACGCAGAGAAGATCGCGCGCGACGAACAGACGGCCCCAATCGAGGTGAACACAGGCGATGAGTTTGAGACCCTCGCTGACGCCTTCAACCGCATGACCGCGCGACTGGACGCCTCGTTGCGTCAAATCCAGGAAATCGCATTCGTCGATCCCGTGTCTCGGTTGCCCAACCAGGAACGCTTTCTGCGGGAACTCGATTTCGCGCTTTTGCGCCGAAGGGAAACGGACTCGGTTGCCGTTATGGTAGTCAGCCTGCAACGGCTGCCCTGGCTCACACAGACGCTTGACCCTCAAGCCACTCGTGACCTCGTACGCTACGTATCCGATCGATTCTCTGCCTCGGTGCGCACGGTCGATAGATTGATCCGGCCGGGGCAGGGCGAAGGTGAGCCTGCGCCGCTCGTCGCAAGGCTGAGCGGCGCGGAGTTTGCGGCTTTTGCATTGGGACTCACCCAATCCGCCGCCACGCGATTTGCGCAGCAATTGAGTGTTGCCCTCAATCAGCCCTTTGAGTGGCGGGGCCATAAGCTCTCGCTTGGCGCATGCTGCGGCTTGGCTCTGGCGCCGCGAGACGGCGCCGACGCCGACACCGCCTTGCGTCATGCAAGGTTAGCGCTCGGCGCCGCACAGGCGTCACCCGCCCCGGTCAGGGTCTATTCCCAGTCTCTTGATCGAGAAGCTCTCGCCAGGCTGACCCTTGAGCGCGAAATGCGGGATGCATTGGAGCGCGGGGAATTCCGGCCGTATTTCCAGCCCAAAGTAAATCTTCTCACTGGTCGCATCGAGGCGTGTGAAGCGCTCGCGCGCTGGGTCCGCCCTGACCGGACCGTCGTCAGTCCCGGCCGCTTCATTCCCATCGCCGAGGAGTGCGGACTAATCGGGCCGCTTTCGGATTCCATTCTCCGTGAAGCCTGCTGGAAGGCGGCGGCCTGGGCGCGTCTTGGTCTTCACACAAAGATGGCGGTCAATGTCTCCGCGCTCCAGTTCCGCGGCGATCACTTCGCGGAGCGCGTGTTGCGCGTGGTAGAGCATGCCGGCCTCGCGCCTCACAGCCTAGAACTTGAGATCACGGAATCGGTCGTTGTTGAAAGCCCAGAGCGGGCGCTGAGAATCGTCCAGCCGTTACGTGACGCGGGCGTTCGCTTTGCGATCGATGATTTTGGCTGCGGGCACTCAAACCTGGCGGCGTTGTCTCGGTTTCCCTTCGACGTCATCAAGATCGACCAGCAATTCGTGCGCGCTTTGGAACGCGGAGATCACCAATCGGAAGCGATCGTCGATATGGTGATCGCACTTGCGCGCACGCTTGGAATGGAAGTGGTGGCGGAGGGCGTGGAACGACCACAAGACGTTGGATTCATGTTCGCGCGCGGGTGCCATTGGATTCAGGGCTTCGTCTACGGTGCGGCCGTGCCGGCGGCCGAGTTCGTAGAGTTGCTCCGTCGTCAGGGCCCGCCCACCCGAGCGACCGACGCCGCTTGATCCCAAGCCCATGCCCCGCCACATCGGGGCCATGAACACGACGACCGAACCGCCGGGCTGGCACGGCACCACCATTCTCTGCGTCCGCAAGGGCGGAAAGGTCGTCCTTGCCGGCGACGGCCAAGTCTCTGCGGGCCCGACCATCCTCAAGGGGAACGCCAGAAAGGTGCGCCATCTGGCCGGCGGCGCTGTGATCGCGGGGTTTGCCGGCGCCACCGCCGACGCCTTCGCGCTATTTGAGCGTCTCGAACAGAAGCTGGAGCGCTTTCCTTCGCAGCTAGCGCGCGCCTGCGTCGAACTTGCCAAGGATTGGCGTACCGACCGCGCGCTGCGCCGTCTCGATGCGATGCTGATCGTCGCTGACAACAAGGAAACCTACCTCATCACCGGCGCCGGCGACGTGCTCGATCCCGAGCACCCCGTGGTTGCTGTCGGTTCTGGCGGCAACTTCGCGCTCGCCGCTGCGCGCGCCCTCTACACTCACGTCGATGACGCCGAAGCCATCGCTCGCGAGGCCATGGGCATTGCCGCCGACATTTGCGTCTATACCAACGGCAACCTGACCGTCGAAATTCTCCAAGGCTAACTCATGACCCACTTCTCGCCGCGCGAGATCGTCTCAGAGCTCGACCGCTTCATCGTTGGCCAGGCCGACGCCAAGCGCGCAGTCGCCATCGCGCTGCGCAACCGCTGGCGCCGCAAGCAATTGCCAGAATCGCTGCGCGAGGAAGTGACGCCGAAGAACATCCTGATGATCGGCCCGACCGGCGTTGGCAAAACCGAAATCGCGCGCCGCCTGGCCAAGCTCGCGGGCGCACCGTTTCTGAAGGTAGAGGCGACAAAATTCACCGAGGTCGGCTATGTCGGCCGCGATGTCGAGCAGATTGTGCGCGATCTCGTTGAGGTCGCGATCAATATGGCGCGAGAGCGCCGCCGCCGCGAAGTCCGCGCCCGCGCCGAAGCCGCCGCCGAGGAGCGCGTGTTGGATGCACTGGTGGGGCAGGGCGCCGCCAGCGCCACGCGCGAGAGTTTCCGCAAGCGTCTGCGCAACGATGAGCTCGGCGCCTCGGCTGTCGAGATTGAGGTCGACGACAGCGCCTCGCCGCTCGGCAATATCGAACTGCCCGGCCAATCCAACGTCGGCCTCGTCAACTTGGGCGAAGTATTTGGCAAAGCCTTTGGTAGGCGCACAAAGCGCGTGCGCATGACGGTCAACGAAGCCTACGAGCCGCTCGTGCGCGAAGAGAGCGACAAGCTTTTGGACCAGGATGCGCTCATTAAGGAAGCGGTGCGCTCGACCGAGGAAGACGGCATCGTATTTCTAGACGAGATTGATAAGATCGCCGGCCGCTCCGAACGCATCGGCGCCGCCGATGTCAGTCGTGAGGGCGTCCAACGCGATCTCTTGCCCCTGATTGAGGGCACCATTGTCACCACCAAGCACGGCCCGGTGAAGACCGACCACATCCTGTTCATCGCGTCGGGCGCTTTTCACGTTGCCAAGCCCTCGGACCTGCTCCCCGAACTGCAAGGGCGCCTGCCGATCCGCGTCGAACTCAAAGCGCTCACTCGCGACGACTTCCGTCGCATCCTTACGGAACCTGAGGCCAGCCTCGTCACCCAGTACAAGGCGCTTCTGAGGACCGAAGGCGTGGCTCTGGAATTCGGCCAGGACGCCGTCGACGCGATCGCTGAAATCGCCGCCGACGTGAACGCCAGCGTCGAGAACATCGGCGCCCGCCGCCTGCAGACCGTCATGGAGCGCCTATTGGATGAAGTCAGCTTCAATGCGCCGGATCGCGGCGGCGAGACTGTGAGCATTGACGCGGCCTACGTACGCAAGAACGTCGGCGATCTCGCCAAGAACGCCGACTTGAGCCGGTTTATTCTGTAGCGCTGCTACACCGCCATTCCGCTCTTCAGCGCCAGCGCCCGAAGATTCTGCTCCGGCCGTGGCCCCACGTGCGAGATCACTTCCGCCGCCGCCAACGAAGCCAGCGCCCCACATTCGTCAAGCGGCCGACCGCGCGCATAGCCGAAAAGGAATCCCGCCGCGTATTGATCGCCGGCCCCGGTCGTATCGGCAACGGTGCTGACTGGCGCGGCCCTTACTTCTATCAGTGAATCCCGCGTGGCGATCAGCGAACCCGCCGCAGAACGTGTAACGATCACCAGCGGGCATGCTGCCCGCGCCGCTTGAAGCGCGGCGCCGAGGTCGTCGCTCTCGTACAATGATAGGATCTCAGCCTCGTTGGAGAACAGGACGTCTACGTGCCCCGCAACCAAGTGCACGAAGCTCGCTCTATGCCGGTCGACGCAGAATTTGTCCGAAAGCGTGAGCGCGACCTTGCGCTCGCTCGCCCTCGCGATCTCTGCCGCGTGCGTGAACGCTGCCTTCGCTTCGTCACGGTCGAACAGATAGCCCTCGAGGAACAGCAGCGCGCCGCTGCGAATGAGGTCCGCGTCGATGTCCTCGCGCGTCAGCAACGTGGAAGCGCCGAGATAGGTATTCATCGAGCGATGACCGTCCGGAGTGACCGCGATGATCGAGCGCGCGGTGGCCGGCGGGGTAGGGCGCGGGGGTGTGCAAAAATGAACGCCGCCAGCGCGGAACGCCTCGGTGAAGCGTGCGCCCAATTCATCCTCGGCCACCTTGCCGATGTAGCCGGCCTTGCCTCCGAAACTCGCGACGCCTGTGACGGTGTTCGCCGCCGATCCGCCCGCCGCCACAACCGCATGTGCTAGGCGCTGCGTCAAATGCGCCGCCCTCGGCTCATCGATCAGCGTCATCGCGTCCTTGGCGATGTTTTCCTCGGCCAGAAAGTCATCGCTCACCGTCGCGATGAGATCGATAATGGCGTTGCCGACGGCAACCACGTCATGGCGTGAAGATGTCATGATTTGTCCTGCTGCGCTTGCGCGGCCTTATCCCGCCGTCATTCGGCTGGCAAGGATTGCCGACCATCGCGCGAGCGGGCATGGTCAGGCACATGCGTCGCATGATTTCATCCGCGGTCCTGCTCGTTGCGGCCTGCGCAACCGCGCCCATCGAATCGCCGGTCGGCGCCCCAAACGCGACGTCAGCGCCGCCCAACGCTGGAGACGCCCGCGCGGCGCGCTTGCTGGCCGCTGCCGGTCAAGCGGACGCGCCGACCCGCGCACTAATCGAGCGCGAGTTCGGCCAAGCGGACATCGCGCGCCAGGAAGGGGCGGGGCTGTCACTGACGTATCGCTTGCCTACGTGCGCGCTGTTGCTTTTGTTTACGGCAAACGAGCGCGACGAGATGCGCCTACAGCAGGCGCACGTAAGCCCACGTCGCTCTGGGGACGCGCTCCCGACGCTTGAGCGATGCGCCGCGGAAGCCAGCGCACGCCGCAGATGAAGCGCATCGCCTACCTCAACGGCCGCACATATCGTGGCAAGTCAATTGGCCCCAAAGAGTTGCCCCAACTTGAGCAACCCGATCACGAGTTGATCGTGACCATAGGCGCGCAACGCGGACTCGCCTTTGACATCGTCTACTGGGACGAGCCCGATCTCGCGACACGCTACGACGCGGGGATCATTCGTACTTGCTGGGACTACACCGGCCGCGCCGACGAGTTCGTCACAACGCTTGAAGCCCACGAGGCGGCGGGTCTAAGGGTGTACAATTCATCCGCCATCATTCGTTGGAACGCCCGCAAAACCTACCTCCGCGAACTCGGCGCTGCCGCGATCGAGACGGTGTGGGCAGACAAGCTCGATGCTCACCTCGTCGCCAAGGCTTTCGATGCGCTCGACGCCGCGGAGATCGTCGCGAAACCTCAAGTCGGCGCGGGCTCCATCGGCACTGTGCGCCTGAAGCGCAATGCTTGGAGCGAAGTCGATTTGATCGACGGCCCCCAAGGCCCCGCGATGATCCAGCCCTACTTGCGCGCGATCGAAACGGAAGGGGAGCGCTCACTGTTCTGGTTCGGCGGCGTCTATTCGCACGCCATCCGCAAAGTCCCGAACGCCGGCGAATGGCTCGCCAACATTCCCGCGCGAACGACATTTGTCTCGGAGGCCCCGCCGGCCGAAGCCATCGCGGTCGCCGAATCCGCGCGCGCCGCAGCGCCGCGCGATCTCCTCTACGTGCGCATCGATCTCGTGCTGGGCGATGACGGAAAATGGCGCGTGATCGAGATCGAGGCCATCGAGCCTTATCTCTTCTTGGCCTTCGCGCCGGAAGGCGCACGCACTTTCGTCGACGCGATCGCGCGCGTCTTGTCCTTGTAAAGGCAGACATCGGCGATCACGCAGCGCGGACATTCCGGCTTGCGCGCCAGGCACGTGTAGCGCCCGTGCAGAATGAGCCAATGATGCGCGCCGCGCAGATACTCTGCCGGCGTGATCCGCATCAGCTGTTCTTCCACCGCATCCGGAGTCTTCCCGTCCGCCAGGCCTGTACGGTTCGCCACTCTAAACACATGAGTATCCACCGCGATGGTGCCTTCGCCGAACACCTCCATCAGCACGACGTTGGCGGCCTTGCGCCCCACGCCCGGCAGGGCCTCCAGCGCCGTGCGCTC
>CAYRHK010000027.1:0-14759 GCA_964423825.1 uncultured Terricaulis sp.
GGTGTGGGACGAGTACGACCCGCGCACGCCGCAACAGACCGTCAACAAGTGGATCGTGGGAGAGACCGCGAAAGCGGCCGCGGCGGTGACGCGTGAACTGGAGGCGCGGCGATTCAACGAAGCGGCGGGCGCGCTCTACAAGTTCGTGTGGAACGTCTATTGCGACTGGTATCTTGAGTTCATCAAGCCGCTACTCAATGGCGAGGACGAGGCAGCCAAGATCGAAACGCGCCGCACGGCTGCCTGGGTGCTCGATCAAATCCTCATCCTGTTGCACCCGTTCATGCCGTTCATCACCGAGGAGTTGTGGGCGCGCCTGGGCGATTTCGGGCAGAAGCGCAGCGGTATGCTGGTGACGTCAGCTTGGCCGCGTCTGGGCGAGGAGTTGATCGATGCTGAAGCCGAGGCCGAGATCGACTGGATGGTTCGGCTCATTGAAGAAACGCGATCGACACGCTCGCAGCTCAACGTGCCGGCAGGCGCCAAGGTTCCGCTCCTACTCATCGGCGGCGACAAGGAAGCCGAAGGCAGGCTTGAACGCTATCAGGACCTGATCGACCGCATGGCGCGTTTGGATTATTCGACGAGCGCAGCCAGCGCGCCCAGAGGCGCGGTAACCTTCGTGCTTGAAGGCGCGACCGTGGCGCTTCCTCTCGAAGGCATTGTCGATCTTCCTGCGGAAGCGGCGCGTCTGAAGAAAGAGATTGGCAAGATCGAAGCTGACGTCGCCAAGATGGATCAGAAGCTTGGCAACGCCGAGTTCGTGAAGAAGGCGCCGGAAGAAGTGGTGGAGGAAATGCGCGAGCGGCGTGAAGAGGCGGAGATGACGCGCGCGAAGCTCGCGGGGGCGCTCGGCCAAATCGAAGGCACGCCCTGATGCGCATCTTCGTGACCGGCGGCTCTGGGTTTGTCGGCGGCGCGGCGATCGCGAGGTTCGTGGCCGAAGGGCACGAGGTGCGCGCAATGTCGCGTTCGGAGGCGGCGGACGCCAAGATCAGGTCGTTGGGCGCCACGCCGGTGCGCTGCGATCTGCTGGACGTAGCCGCGGCTCACGTCGGCGATGCGGAAGCGGTGCTGCATTGCGCTGCGTTCGTGGAGCAGTGGGGGCCGAAGGACGCCTGGAGGCGCTTCAACATCGACGGCACGGCGCGCATCTTGGCCGCGGCGAAGCAAGCGGGCGCCAAGCGCTTCATTCACATCAGCACTGAGTCCGTTCTCTGGCGCGGTCAGCATCTGCGCAACGTCGATGAATCCTATCCTTTGGCGCTCAATTCGCCTTATCCCTATTCCTGGACAAAAGCGCGCGCGGAAGTGCTGGTGCGAGGGGCGGCGAACGCTGAGTTCGCGCCGATTATTTTGCGCCCGCGATTCATTTGGGGGCCTGGTGATACGACGCTGTTGCCCGCCATCCGCGCCATGGCTAAGAGCGGGGGCTGGATGTGGATAGACGGCGGCCATGCGCGCACCTCAACCACACATATCGACAACCTTGTGCACGCGATCTTGTTGTCGCTTACAAGGGGGCGCGGGGGCGAAGCGTATTTTGTGCTCGATGAGGGCGTACACACGATGAAGGAGATGATCTCCGGCATCGCGGCCAGCGAAAACATCGTGCTGCCCGACAAGCAGATTCCGTCATGGCTCGCCGATTTTTGGGGAGGCGCGTGCGAAGTTGTGTGGGGGTTGCTCGGTTTGAAGAGCGAACCGCCGCTGACGCGCTTCTCGGCGATGATCATGTCGCGCGAATGCATATTGAAAGGCGCAAAGGCGGCCGCAGAGCTTGGGTATGCTCCAGTGATTGGCGTGGAGGAAGGTCTGAGGAGGCTCGTACGCGCATGACTGACGCGCCGCCGCCGCTGGATCTCACTCGGCTCGATGAGGCGACGTTTCGGCGGCTCTATAGCGAACGGATCGAGCCCTTGTTCCGCGCCAATGAAGCTGGACGCCTGGAAGCCGTGGCGAAGTTCCAGCAATGGCTTTGGGTTGGGGGCGCGCTGACCATCTTGGCGACGGTGCTGGCGTTCGCGGCTGCGGCCAGGCCGCAGGCGGGCCTTGCGATCGCGGTCCTTGGCGCAGTCATCACAGGAATTGTCGCTTACGAGCCGTTGGCGAGGGCGAGCAAGGAACTGAAGCGGCAATACTGCAGCGCGATCGCCGAAGCGATGGGCGCGCAGTTTGCGGTGGATGGTTTTCAGCCGCCGGCGCTGGAGCGACTTATGACGATGCGCTTGTTGCCCAGTTACCAACGGTCAAGTTTCGAGGATTTGTTCTCCGGCGCTCACAAGGGAGCGAGCTACGAGCTTTATGAAGCCGACCTGCGGCAGCGGCGCAGCACCGGAAAGAGCACCAGCTATGTCACGGTGTTTCGCGGCCAACTGATCCGGCTGCACTTTCCGCGCTCGTTTCTGGGCGTCACCATCGTGCGCCGCGACGCCGGGATGCTCAACGCGTTTGGGGGCGGCGACATCAACGGTCGGAAATTGGAGCGGGTGCGGTTGGTGGACCCTAGCTTCGAGAAGGCGTTCGAGGTGTGGGGCACCGATCAGGTCGAGGCGCGCTATCTGCTTCATCCTGTGATGATGGAACGATTGATTGCGTTGGAGACCGCGCTGCATGGCAAGCGCATTCGTTGCGCGTTCGAGGATGGCGAGGTGCTGATTGCTGTCGAGGGCGGCAACCTGTTCGAGCCGGGCGACATGTTCAAGCCGCTCGTCGATCCCGCGCGGGCGCGGCGCGTGGTGGAAGAACTGGCGAGCGTGGTGGGGGTGATGGATCAGGTTCTGACGGCGCAGGCGCAGCGCCCGACTTAAACTGCGATGAGGGCGCCGCGTCCGGCCTCGTCGCCCAGCGCGATGCGGCCTCCGTCGGGGCTCCAAGCCAGCGCGGTTACCGCGCCTTCGCCGGGTTCATCGAGTTCGGTGGCGCTGTTGTCCAATTGCACCAACACCGACGCGCCGTCCGCATACCCGATCGCAATTTTGTCTTCGCCAGGATGGAAGGCGACCGCTGTCACCAGTGCGTTGCGGTGACCCAATTGGAGCGGGGGCTTGCCCTGGGGGCCCAGCTTGCCGACGAATGGCCAGACGATGGCGCTATCGGCGCCTGATGTCGCGAGCCAGCGTCCGCGCTTGTCCCACGAAAACGAACGCGTCTTGCTCGGATAGCCATCCATTCGCAGGTCGGTTTTTTCCGGCATGCGCCAGCCATGCAGTGCGTTCTCCTGCATCGCGGTTATGATGTATTGCGCATCGGGAGAGACGGTGATCGCCAAGTGGGAGCCAGCCCAATTTAACGCCTGGCCCTTGTCATCGGCGGCCAACGCGTAGCGGAGCGTGGCGCCGCCATAATGGCTGACGGCGAGGCGGCGACCCTTGGCGTCGAGCGCTAAGCCGCCGACGGTTGACGGGTAGGCGAAGCGATGCATTTCGTCGCCGTCCCGATAGACTATGGCTTGTTTGGCGACGCCCGCGATGAAAACCTTGGACTCGGCGTTGGCCGCCAGGTGATCGACCCATTTGCGATGCGAGGCGAGCGTTGCAACGCGCCCATCGGCGTTGATTGTCCTGATGCACCCGTCGTCGCCCCCGGTGATGAGGCGATCGCCCGCGGGATGCAGGCAGGCTGAGAGGATGGCGCCACCGTGGGAAGCGATGCGTTGTGTCGCGCCATCGGCGCCGACGATAGCGACCACGCCGTCGCCGAGCGCGAAGACCGCGACGTCGCCCATCCAGTGGGCGCTGACGGCGCCCGCTCCCAGTGCGAGACGACGGCCGCTTTCGTAGACGCGGGGCTTCATGCGACGCAGGCGTTGAAGGCAGCTTCGAGTTCGCCGCGATCGAGGTTTCGGCCGATGAAGACGAGGCGTGACACGCGCGGCTCGCCTTCTCTCCAATCGCGCTGGGTGTCGCCCTCGACGATCATGTGGACGCCCTGAACGACAAAGCGTTTGGGCTCGTCAGGGAACGCGAATATCCCCTTCAAGCGAAGAATGTCTGGGCCGCGTTGCTGCGTGAGCTCGTTGATCCAGGGCAATAGTTTCTGGGGATCGATGAGCTTGTCGGTGGATAGCGATATGCTCGCGATGCCGGCGGCGTCGAGGTGAGCAGCGCGCTCATGATGGTTGTGTTCATGATCGTGATGGTCGTGATGGTGTGCGCAGGCATCGTCGCAATCGTGATCCGGCAGGAAGTGCGGGTCGATTTCGCTTACGCGATCCAAGTCGAAGGCGCCGACGTCGAGGATTGCATCCAGCGGGACGCTGCCTTTCACCATGCGATGGATGCGGGCGGTGGCGTTGACGGCGCGGATCGTTCGCTCGGCCTCCGCCAACTCATTCGGCGAGACCAAGTCGGTCTTGCTCACGAGGATGATGTCGGCGAATGCGATCTGTTCGGCCGCCTCATCATTGTCGACGATTTGATGTGCGATGTGTTTTGCATCGGCCACCGTGACGATGGCGTCGAGCCTGGTCTTTGCGCGCACGTCGGCGTCGACAAAGAATGTTTGGGCCACGGGGGCGGGCTTTGCCAGGCCCGTGGTCTCCACCAGAATGGCGTCGAACCTACCCTTTCGTTTCATCAATCCTTCGATGATGCGGATGAGGTCGCCGCGCACGGTGCAGCACACACAGCCGTTGTTCATCTCGAAGATTTCTTCGTCGGCGTCGACGATGAGGTCGCTGTCGATGCCGATCTCGCCGAATTCGTTGACTATCACCGCGTACCTTTTGCCGTGCGGCTCCGAGAGAATGCGGTTCAGGAGGGTGGTTTTGCCGGCGCCGAGGAAGCCAGTGAGGACGGTGACGGGCACGGTTTGGGTCATGGTCGTCTAGATAACTATTCCTGCGGCCCGCGCCAGCGGCTAGGATATCCTCAGAAATGGGCGGAGGCGGTCATGAAGGGGTGGACTCGTTGGCTGGTTTTGAGCCTAGGCGCGGTCGTCGCCTTGCTGGCGATCGCCGCGGCCGGGCTTGCGTACCTTGTCTCGCAAGTGGATGTGCGCGCCGAGATTGAGCGCGCGGTGGAGAGCGCGACGGGGCGCGACCTCACGATCGCTGGCGATGTGGGGGTGAGCTTTTGGCCGGTGATCGGGCTGCGCGCACAGGACGCCACGCTGGCCAATGTCGAGGGCGGGCGCGCGCCTGCTTTTCTTGCTACCGACGACATTCATGTCGGCGTGGAGATCAGGCCGCTGTTCGAGCGCCGTGTCGTCGTACGCGAAGTGGTGATCGAGCGGCCCCACATTGCGCTGGAGGTGGCTGCCGACGGGCGTCCAAATTGGATACTGGCGCCACGAAGCAGCGGGACGGCGAGCCCACCGGCGCCTAGTGGAGAGCCGAGCGTGGATGTCAATCGCGCGAGCCTTCGCGCCTTGCGCATTCGCAATGGCGAAGTGAGCTATTTCGATGCTCGAAGCGGTTCAGGTTGGGTGGTGGGCGAGGTGGATCTCAACACCGCGGTGACGAGCCTCGAAGAACCGATGCGGATCGAGGGATCGGTTGTATACGCCGGGCAGGCGATGGACTTGGAGCTTGAGCTCGGGCGGCCGTCGGCGCTGATCCGCAACGAGCGCATGCCTGTGAAAATCAAGATCGAAAGCGAATTGCTGGATTTCGATTTTGACGGGCAAACCTTGGCGTCTTCCGGCGAAATCGCTGGATTGGTCAGTGCCTCGGGTCCCAGCCTGCGGCGACTAGCGACTTGGGTAGGCTCTCCGTTGCAGAGCGGCGTTGGCCTCGAACCGTTCGCGGTCTCGGGTCGCGTCGAGATCGCGGGTGGGCGCTACAGCTTCGCAAACGCCGGCTTCGCGCTCGATCGTCTGCGCGGGCGCGGCGATTTCGAACTGTCGCGGGTCAATGGCAGGCCGTATCTGAGCGGTCGGCTCGAGTTGTTCGACTTCGACCTCAATCCTTATATTACGGGCCAAGCACCGGCGCCGTTGGCGGACGGCGCGCCGGTGGTGGCGCCCGCCACCACCGAGGACGCACCCTCGCCGACCGCTGAAATCGCGGCGATCGACGCGCCGCCGCGTGCGTTGGACGTGCAAGCGCCGGCGAGCGAGGCGGCGATTGATCTCTCGGGGCTGCGGACGCTCAACGCCGATCTGGAGCTGGTAACAGGCGTGGTGCTGGTGCAGCGTATGCGCATCGATGCTTCGCGGCTCAATCTTGTGCTGAATGACGGATATTTGGCCGCCACCCTGCATGAGCTGACGCTTTATGGCGGCTCGGGAAGCGGTCGCTTTGAATTGGACGCGCGAGAGCCGCAGGCGCGTATCGTACAAGAACTGGCGGTCTCAAATGTCGAGGCGCGTTCGTTTCTGAGCGACGCCGCCAACTTCAGCAACATCGAGGGGCGGGCCGAACTCAGCCTCTCCGTGACGACCCGCGGCGCCACCCAGAGCGAACTCATCAGCGCGGCGGATGGTCGGCTCCACCTAGAGGTGGTGGCGGGCACGCTGCACGGCGTGGACTTGGGCGGGGTATCGCGCACGGTGCGCAATGCATTGCGCGGCGAACTCACAGCGCCGGAAGCGCGCACTCCGTTCCAAGGGTTCTCGGCGACCTTTGCGATCGGCAACGGCGTGTTGGCGAGCGACAATCTCAGTTTCAATACGCCGGACCTTCGCATCCCGGGTTTGGTGGTTGTCGATTTTCCACAGCGACGGATCGACGCCCGTCTGGCGCCGCGCTCGGCTGGAAGCTTCGTGGTGTTTCCATTTTCGGCGCGCGGGCCGTTTGCGGGACCGTTGGCGTATGATCACGACATCGGCGATCGTACGCAACGTGAGGTGCGGGCGATGATTGCGCGGGTGCGGGCTAATGCCCGCGCCAGCTGAGGTCGTCTCGGCAACGAATTGGCAAGAAGCGTTAATGACTTGGTAACTGACTCCCCAAAACCTGCGCGTAGGGAGGCATTCACATGTCCATGTTCGCGCGCAAGTTGGATGTCGATCCGCAACAGGATCGCGACGCTGGCTTGGAGCTTTTGACAACCAGCGACTTTTACGCGGCCGCTTCGGGGCGGTATCAGCCGGTCAAAGACCGCCGTTCAGCGCCGAGAGATCCGGGGGCGGGACGCGGACAGCCGCTCGCGCGGTAATGGTGCCTGGGGCCGGAATCGAACCAGCGACACGCGGATTTTCAATCCGCTGCTCTACCAACTGAGCTACCCAGGCGCTTGAGAGACACCCCTCAAGGGCGGGGTTCTATAGCGGCGTCGCTCTGGCTTGTCCACGGCGCGCGCACTGGCGGTCGCGGGCGCCCGACAGGCTTGTGTCAACGCCCATTTCGCCCGAAAATTCTCCCCAGCGCAGGCGGCCAGGGCTGCCGGCGACCGGAGGACAGGGGCCATGTGCGAGCATCACAGCAGCGGCGTTGGGACCAGCACGCGGAGGGGGCTTGATCGCCGCGCTTTGTTGCGCGGAGCGAGCGCGACCGGGGCGTTGGCGTTGGCGGCTTGCGCCACCAATCCCGAGACCGGGCGCGACCAGTTCATCATCATCGACGAAAGCCAGTTGCAGCAGGCGTCGCTGCAGGCGTGGGGCCAGATGCGCCAGCAGACGCCGGCCTGGACCAACGCCAATGCGCAACGCCGACTGGAGACGGTGGGGCGCAGGATCGTGCAGGCGGCGGGGCGCGGAAATCAGTCGTGGGAATTCGTCATGTTCGATAGCGCGGAAAAGAACGCGTTCGTGCTGCCGGGCGGCCAGGTTGGATTTTATCGCGGCCTCTACGAGATTTGCGAACGCGACGATTGGATGGCTGCGGTGCTTGGCCACGAAGTGGGCCACGTCACCGGTCGTCATGCCGCTGAACGCTATAGTCGCGAAGCGGCGACACAAACGGCGCTGCAAGTCGCCGGCGCCCAGATCGATAGCCGCCTTGCGATGGCGGCGCTCGGCCTGGGCGCTCAGGTCGGCTTGAGTCTGCCGTTCTCACGCGCACAAGAGAGCGAAGCCGATATCCTTGGGCTCAATTACATGCACGCGGCCGGTTACGACGTGCGGCAGGCGATCCCGTTCTGGCAGCGCATGCAGCAGAGCGGCGGCTCGCGTCCGCCTGAATTCATCTCGACGCATCCCGATCCGGACAATCGCATTGAGCGC
Organism: uncultured Terricaulis sp.; assembly: GCA_964423825.1. Lineage (GTDB taxonomy): Bacteria > Pseudomonadota > Alphaproteobacteria > Caulobacterales > Aquidulcibacteraceae > Vitreimonas. The sequence continues at coordinate 8,107 of CAYRHK010000027.1, forward strand.
ATCCGGAACCATATCAACAGCCAAGGGTGGGGGCCTGTTTGAGGCTTTCGGCGCTTGCCTCTCTGGGGCCGCGAGGGTAGTTTCCGCGCCCTCGCGACCTGCGTTGGCCCGCGATGTGCCGCCTTAGCTCAGTTGGTTAGAGCGCTGGATTGTGGATCCAGAGGTCCCTGGTTCGAGCCCTGGAGGCGGTACCATTTGTCAAATTGTAGGGCGCGGCTCCAGCGCAATTGTGGAAATGGCGCGCTCTGGCTAAGAACGCGCGCCTGAATTGCAAGGAACCTTCATTATGGCTCGAGCGCCAACGATGCACCGCAAACCCTGGACACCCGCGGAGATCAAGACGATGCGGAGATTGTCCAAGGAGAAGGCGGGGTTGACGAAGATGGCGAAGGCTTTGCAGCGCTCGCCCTGGTCGGTGCGCAACCGCGCTTACGCCGAAGGCATTTCGCTAAGCACACGCTGACCCCGAGGCGGAACCCATCAGCGCATCGCCTCCAGAGCTTCGCAGCGCGCATGCGCGTTACGCCGCCGTCGCCGCTCAATCCTGCGGATACGCGTTTCGATCGCTCGACCGCGATGACGGCTATCTGTTCGAGGTGTCAAACGGCGTGCGGCGGGTGGCGTTCGCCGCGGGCGCTGGGTCGCCTTACGCAGTGAATGATGCGCGCGCGGCGTCGATCGCGCGCGACAAGGCGTTCTGCGCCGAGGTTCTGCGCGAAGCTGGGGTTGGGGTCGTGCCGGGGCGGCAGTTCTTCTGCACGGAGCGGTGGCGCGAGAGGCGTGGGGCGGGGCGCGAGCCGGAAGATGCGCTGGCATTTGTCGCGGGCGGTGCGTTTCCGCTTTTCTGCAAGCCGATCTCGGCATCAAGCGGCATGTACGCTGAGGTGATCGGCGACCTTGCGCAGTTCAAATCCTACCTGACGCGGGTCAGCCGAGATCATTACGCCGTGCTGGTGCAGCCATACATTCGCGCGCCCGAGTATCGCGTGTTCGTGCTCAACGGCAGGCCTCTGTTCAGCTACCGCAAGCGTCTGCCGACGCTCATCGGCGACGGGCAATCGAGCGCGCATGCGTTGCTCATGCGCTATGCGAGGCAAACGGAACGAGTCGACGAACGCTTGGTTGCGCGCGACGCGCAAGGCGAGGTCGTCGCCATGGATTTCGTTGCTCGCGAGGGCGAGTGCTTGCTGGTGGAGGGACCGGCCAATCGCGCAGCGGGCGGCGGCGCGGACGCACTTCAAGATGGCGCGCCCTCACCTCTTGGCGAGATCGCATTGGCCGCGACCGAGGCGGTGGGGCTCAAGCTGGCGGGCGTGGATATCTTCGTTACGCATGAAGGTGCGCTGGTCATCGAAGTGAACTCCAACCCGATGTTGGCTACGCTTGAGGATCATGGGCGCTGGGATCTGATTGCCGCGATTTGGCGGGCCAATTTCGAGGCTGCCTTCCGGTGACGCAGTGGCGGGCGCCCTTCCCGAAGTTCGGTTCAATGCCGAACTTCGCGCGGGTGGCGGAGATTGCGCAAAACCTCGGCGTCAGTCTCGCAGCATTCGGCGCGAGCGGTGCGGCGATCGTAGGGTCCAACGGCAAGGGCTCAACCGCGGCGATGACGGCGGCGCTGCTGCAGCAGACTGGCCTCGGCGTTGGACTGTTCACGTCACCGCACCTTTTGGTTCTGAACGAGCGGTTCCGTTTTGACGGGCGCGACATCGATGACCAGGCGCTGGGGCATCATTGGAAGCGGGTGCTCCACGCCGCCGGCAATTATCTGCGCGGGAGCGGCGAACAGATGGGCGCGTTCGAGTTTCTATTCCTGATTGCCGCCGACTGGTTCGCGGCGTGCGGCGCGACCCATACAATATGGGAGGCGGGCATTGGGGGACGCCATGATCCCGTGCGGTTGATCGAGGCGCGGCGGGTGGCGCTCACATCGCTCGACTTAGAGCATACCGAACTCCTCGGTGAGACACTTGAGGAGATTGCATGCGACAAGCTGGATGCGGCGCCGCGCGGGGGCAAGGCATTTGTCGCCGCCGACTGCCTGGCGTATCGCGGGATCATCGAGGCGCATTGCGGAGCGCGCAATGTGGAGGTGGTCTTCATCGATGAGCGTCCGCTTGGGGGATTGAGAGCGCCGCTCGCGGGCGATCATCAGCGAAGCAATGCGGCGTTGGCGGTGGCGCTGGCGCACGACATGGCGAGGCTCTCGCACACCCAGATCCGCGACGGGTTCGCGAATACGCGCTGGCCCGGCCGTTTGGAGGTGTTGGCGACTGCCCCGCTGATCGTGATCGATGTTTGCCACACGCCGGGGGCGGCGAGGGCGGCGCGGCAGGGGTTCGCCGCGATGCGCGGGAAGGGCGCTGCGACGTTGGTGTGCGGGGTTTCTGAGAACAAGAATGGCGATGGGATCATCGGGGCCCTGGCGCCTGGATTTGAGCGCATCATTTGCACTCAAGCCCACCATAACGGGCTTCGCTCAGCCGCCGTTGCAGCGCTCGCCAAGCAGGCGAACCCAGCGGCGGAAATAGTGGCGACCGAGAGCGTGGCAGGGGCGTACTCGATGCTCTCTCAGTGCGCTGAAAGTGCAGCAATTCTGGTTGCTGGGGGGTTGTTCCTGGCGGCGGAATTTCGGGCTCTGCACCTTGGGCTCGATCCCGCGCAGCTCAGTCAGCGTTAATGGGCTTTCATTTGCTGGCTTGGGGTCGCTAAAACAGGGCGCGAGGGGATCCATGACCAGATCGCTGTTCGAGCACCTGTCTCCCGACACGGGGGTCAAACGCGTCCTGTCTCTTGATGGCGGCGGCGTGAAGGGCATGCTGACTCTTGGCATGCTGAAGCCGCTGGAAGACGAATTGCGCCGCCGCGCCGGGGGGGAGAGCGACTTCCGGTTGTGTGACTATTACGACCTGATCGGCGGCACCTCGACCGGGGCGATCATCGCCTCCGGCTTGTCGCTCGGTTTGAGCGTCGAGGAACTGATCGAACTTTATCGGAAGCTGGGTCCTGATGTCTTCGGGCGCACGGCAGGGGACGGAGTGTTCCTGCAAAGCAAGTTCGATTCGAAAAAACTTCGCCGCGCGCTCGCATCGGTGATGACCACGAAGACGATTGGATCGCAGGACCTGAAGACGGGACTCGCGATCATCGCCAAACGCATCGACACAGGTTCGCCCTGGGTGATCACCAACCATCCGCTGGGCATCTATTATGATCCGCCCGAGGAGAGCGGGATTTTTCCGAACAAGCGCTATCGCCTCGTCGATGTCGTGCTGGCAAGCGCGGCGGCGCCGACCTTCTTTGACGAAGTCTCGATCGACATCAGGTTCGACGAACGGCGGCGCACAATCGAAAAGGGCGCTTTCGTCGATGGCGCTGTGAGCGGCTTTAACAACCCAAGTTTGCAGTTGCTGATGCTGGCGCTGGAGCCGGCGTACAAGTTCGGATGGAAATCGGGCGCCGACAGCTTGATGATGACCTCGTTTGGCACTGGCATGAGGCGTCCTGGGGTCGATGGCGAATCTTTCAAAGGGCTGCCGCCGGGGCTTCGCGGCGTGCATGCGCTGCGCGCCATGGTGTACGACACGCAATTGCAGGGCGTGATGTTCCTGCAAGCGTTCTCCAATCCGCGCAAACCGTGGCGGATCAACTCCGAGGTCGGTACGATGGACGGCGTATGCTTCAGCAGCGAGCCGTTGCTGGACTATCAGCGTATCGACATCATGCTCGATCAAAAGCCCAAGCCGAAGCGGCGCGGCGACCCGACGCCGCCAATGACGGCGCTGGAGCGGCTCATCGGACGCGAACTCGACGCGACGGTGCTGAACGCGCTCGACCTCATGGACAACGGCAAGGAGGCCAATCTGGAGCTATTGCTCGAGGTGGGCGTAGCGGCGGGGCGCACATTCGTGGACGCCACCTATCCCGATCCAAAATTCGATCTGGCGGAGTGGCAACGAGCGCCGACGGCAAGCCCGGTCACTGAAGATTCGTGATTTCCAGGTAAGGTGTGCATCGGGCTGGAGGCTAACAGAACGTGAAGCCGGATCTTGGTGAAGCCGCTGTCGAGACATTCGCCGCCGAAAGCCACAACGCATGGCGGCGGCGGATGCTCAAGGATAACCCCACCCAGCGCGGGCAGCCACGCATGCGCCAGCGCGGTGGTCAAATGGTTGACATCAATCAACCATGGAAAGCGTTGCATCCCAAAGCGCAAATGGACAACCGCCAGGCGGCGCGCGATGCGCTGGAAGCGGTGAGGAAATATCCGACCGATCGCGAAGCGTCGGCCGCGCACGTGCACAAGCTTTGGATCAAGCGCAACAAGGGTGACCCCAATCAACCCGCAGCGCTGATGAAGTCCTATGCCAGTCTGCCGGAGGCGGAGAAGGACAAGGACCGCGAGCATGTCGACCGCATGCGCGCGCTGCTGGAAAAAAAGGTCCGGGGGCGCGGCGCCGCGAAGGGCGGCGGGCAGCGGGCTAAGAAGGCGAAGTCGGCGGACTCAACCAGAAACGCCGCTACCCCGAGGTCGGATGCGCGCAAGGCGCTGCGGCTCAGCGGCGAACAATGGCGCAGGCTGGAAGCGTTGGCGGCGCAGATGTCGTTGATGCAGGGCCGTCGGGTGTCGGCTGAGGCCGCCGGGCAGGCGGCGCTGTCAGCGATGCTGGGTGTTTTCGAGGTGGTGGGCTTGAGCGCGCCGCGCAAATAGGTCCGATTGACGCCGCGCTCGGCAGTGCTCATGCGTAGCCTATGAAGCGCGTTGTCATCGTCGGCGCCGGTGTGGTTGGGCTGTTCTGCGCAGTGCGTCTGGCGCGCGGCGGGGCTCGCGTGACGCTTGTCGATTCCCGCGGCGAACATGTCTCTCCTTTTGGCTCGATGGCGTCGGCGGCGGCGGCGGGCATGCTCGCGGCTGTGGGAGAGGAAGCCTCCCCGCATGATGGGGTGGCGCTGCAGTCATTTCAGCTTTGGCGCGAGCAGCGTGAAGGCGCCGAGTGGGCGGACGGCGTACGCTTCGATGGCGCTGTCGTGGTCGGCGCCGACGCGACCGCGGCGGCGGCGATGGCGGCTAGGGCGCGTGCACTGGGTGGAGGCGAAGCGTTGTCGCCAGCGCAGGCGAAGAAACTGAGCGGGCTCCGGAGCGAACTCAAGCACGCGACTTTCGTCGCCGCGGATGGCATGGCCGATCCCCTGCGCGTCATCAGCGGCTTGCAGATGCAAGCGCGCGCGGTAGGCGCGCTGATTGAGTACAAGTGCGATGTCGCGCGGGTCAACGCGCGCAGTGTCTCTACACACGACGATCGCGTGCTCGAAGCCGATCACGTTGTGATGGCGCCGGGCGCCTGGGCTACTGACCAACTCATACGCGATGCGCCTTTGCTGTCGCGCATCACCGCTGGCAAGGGTCACCTCATTGCGGTCTCGATGGAAGCCCCGCCCAACCCCAACCTACGCTTGCCAGGGTTTTATCTCGCACGACAGCGCGAGGGCGTCGTATTGGGGTCGACCATGGAGATGGGCCGGTGCGATGCGCACGTGAACAAGGAGCGGGTGAAGGAACTCACCGACAAGGCGGAGGCGGCGTTGCCTGGAGAGGTGCGGCCGTTGGGTCGGGCCTGGGCCGGGGTGCGGCCGATGTCTCCTGACGGGTGGCCGATGATCGGTCCTAGCGCGGAGGGCGTGTTGCTGGCGGCGGGGCATTCGCGCAACGGTTGGCTGCTTGCCCCGGTGACGGCGGAGATCATTGCCGCCTATGTATTTGGCTTCGACATTCCAGCGGAATGGGCGGCGTTGTCGCCGGCCCGATTTGAGGCGTCATGACAATCGGCATTGAACTCAGCGAAGAGCAGAGCGCGATCAAGCACGCGATCGAGGAGATTTGCGCCAAGTACGATGATCATTACTGGCTGAAGACCGATGAGAGCGGCGTTTTCCCGGAAGCGTTTGTCGCCGATATCGCCGCCGGCGGCTGGCTGGGCGTCGCGATGCCGGAGCATGTCGGGGGCGCGGGTCTAGGGCTCACTGAAGCGGCGCTGATGATGCAGACGGTGGCGCAATCAGGCGCGGGATTCTCAGGCGCCAGCGCCATTCACTTGAATATCTTTGGCCTGATGCCGATCGTAAAATTCGGCACGGTCGAGCAGCAACAGCGGTTCTTGCCGCCGGCTATGGATGGGACCGACAAGGCCTGCTTTGCAGTGACGGAGCCCAATAGCGGGCTCGACACTGCGAGTTTGGAGACGCGCGCCGAGCGCACCAATTCCGGCTATCGCATCCGAGGGCGAAAAATCTGGACGACGAACGCGCAGCGCGCCAACAAGATCCTGATTATCGCGCGCACCACGCCGAAGGATCAGGTGAAGCGTCCCACCGAAGGGCTTTCTCTCTTCTACGCTGATTTCGATCGCAAAAAGATCGAGGCGCAGCCTATCCCGAAAATGGGGCGCAAGGCGGTGGAATGCAACACGCTCTTCATTGAGGACCTTGAGGTCTCCGACGCGGAGTTGATCGGCGAAGAGGGCGCCGGCTTCAAGATACTACTCTCGGGTCTCAATCCCGAGCGAGTGCTGTTTGCCGCCGAAGCCATTGGGTTGGGACGCGCCGCGCTGCGGCGCGCTGCGCAGTACGCTAAAGAGCGCGTCGTCTTTGGTCGT
>CAYRHK010000028.1:0-14177 GCA_964423825.1 uncultured Terricaulis sp.
TCGACGTTTCGCGCAGGGTAGGTCCCGGATGACAGCAGGGCGCGAACCTCGGCTTCTCTGAGGTTGCCGCCCTCGACCAGAACGAAGGGCTCTATAAGCACGCCCTCTTGTTCGATACACACGCTGTTTGGAGGCATCGAACCGGGGGTTAGGCCGCCGATGTCAGCGTGATGGCCACGGGCGGCGGTGAAGAATGCCGGATTCGGGTCGTCCGCCAGAAACACGGGGGCGATAACGGTGATGTCCGGCAAGTGCGTGCCGCCAGAATGCGGCGCGTTGAGCATGTATACGTCGCCAGCCTTGATCAGGTTTCCTCGATGAGCGATGATTTCGCGCACGCTATCGCTCATAGAACCCAGATGGACGGGAATGTGCGGGGCGTTCGCGACGAGGCCGCCTTCCGCGTCGAAGATCGCGCATGAGAAATCCAGCCGTTCTTTGATGTTCACGGAGGCAGCTGTGGCTTGGAGCGCGAGGCCCATTTCTTCGGCCGCCGACATGAAGCGATTGTTGAACACCTCCAATAAAATGGGATCGACGTTGGTTTCGGTTATGAGGGCGTTCGCGTGCGGTTCGATGCGGTCAAGCAGAATGTCCCCCGTCGGGGTCATGTGTGCGCGCCAACCGATGTCAATGAACGTGGTGGCGCCTTGTTCTAGGATCAGGGCCGGGCCCAAAATTTGGCGACCTGGGCCAATGGCCTGTCGTTTATAAATGCAGGCATCGCGCCAAGCGCCGGCGCTGCGGATGCGTCTGGTGGCTATGGGGGCGGCCACATCGATTGGGCGCCGTGGCGGTGCTGGCGCTGGGGTGGGTAAGGATGCAGACGCTTCTGCTGTAAGTTTTGCGACGACAAGGGTGCGGTTGGGATCGGTGAAGCCGAAATGTTGGCGGTGGCGTTCGATGAACTCGGTCGTCATTGTGCTCGCGTCTGAGAGCGCAACTGGGATGCTAGCGTCGGCTCCTTCGTACTGGATGTGTACGTTGATGCTGACGTCCCCGTGTTCGGCGCCTTGTGCGTGCAGGTCGGCTAACGCGTTTGCGGACATTGTGTCCGCGCGTGGGCTGATCTCTTGCCAATTGGCCAACGGCTGGGCAATTGTGGCTTCCGCCAGAACGCGTATGTCGGCGAGCCCAATGCCCCATGCCGAGAGCACTCCCGCCAGGGGGTGCAAGAGAATTGCATTCACGCCGACTGCATCAGCGACCGCGCAGGCGTGTTGGCCTCCTGCGCCGCCGAAAGCGACAAGGACATAGTCTGCGGGGTTGTACCCTCGCTGGATGGAAATCTTTTTTATCGCTTCGGCCATGGCGACGTCTGCGATGGTGATGAACCCTTCCGCGAGTTCTTCAGTTGTCAACTCGCGGCCGGTCGCTGCCTCTATGTCATTGCATAGGTCGTTAGCGCGCGTCGCGGCGGCATCGCGGTCGAGCGGTAAGTCGCCCATTGACCCAAATATGTTCGGGAAGAAATCGGCTTGCAGTCGGCCGAGAAGCAGATTGCAGTCGGTGATGGTAAGCGGGCCGCCACGCCGATAACAGGCAGGGCCTGGGTGCGCGCCGGCTGAGTTTGGCCCCACGCGCAGTCGCGCACCGTCAAATTGGCAGATTGATCCGCCACCTGCCGCGACGGTATGAACCTGCAACATCGGCGTTGCCATCCTAACGCCGGCCACGACGGCGTCTCCGGTGCGTTCGAATACGCCGGCAAAGTGCGACACGTCAGTGGATGTGCCTCCCATGTCAAATCCCAACGCCTTGCTGAAACCGGCGCGTTGAGCTGCTGCCGCCATGCCGACGACTCCGCCGGCTGGCCCCGAGAGAACCGCGTCGCGACCGCGAAATGCGTGCGCGCGTACGAGGCCTCCGTTGGACTGCATGAATAACAGGTCAGCGCCGCTGCCGATGCTCGTCGCAACCCCGTGAGCGAGCTGTTGGATATACTGACGCAGGGTTGGCGAGAGGTAGGCGTCCGCGACGGCAAGATCGGTGCGCGGCACATACCTGATGAGGCCGCTGACCTCGGCGCCCATGGACACTTGGTGAAACCCAATTTGTCTCGCTATTTCAGCGATCCGCTGCTCATGGCGGTCAAACGCCCAAGCATGCAGGCATGAAATCGCTACGGCGCGAAACCCCCGGGAGTATGCTGCCTGCAAATCTGCGCGCATCCGCCCTTCGTCCAGCGGAATGAGTACGTCGCCGCTCGCTAGAACGCGCTCGTGCGCTTCCACCACATAGCGGTGCAGCAGGTCGCGTTTCACAATGCGGCGCGCAAAGATATCCGGGCGCGCTTGCGCGCCTATTTCCAGCAGATCCGCAAATCCTTGCGTTACCACCAAGACGACGTCGGCTCCGCTCCTCTCAAGCAGGGCGTTCGTCGCCACTGTTGTGCCTAACTTGATGGAGCCGACGCGGGGGCGCTCGGTTGCGGTGTTGTCTCGGAGAATGCGTTCGATTGCCTCCAGCGCGGCGTCATTGTAGCTGCCGGGAGCGACGGACAGGAGTTTGGTTACAATCTGGCGTCCGTCCGGCGCGCGGGCCACGACATCCGTGAAAGTGCCGCCTCGGTCGATCCAGAATTGCCAAGCGTCCATGGGGCTCCCCTTACACAACGCCGGCAAGATTGCCAGCCGCCACCCTACGCATGCGTTCGAGCTTGCCTGCGCGTTGGTCGAGCGTGCATGGAGGTGGGCGATGAAGCGCGAAATCTTGGCGTTGACGTTGCTGCTGTTGGCAGGGTGCTCGCCTCCACCTCGCGAGGAAGGCGGCGTGAGTTGCCTTGTAGATGAGTTTGGCGCGACAGTCTCGCTTCCGAGCGGGAGTGTTGCTCGCGGAGCGGCGCGGTTTGAGCCGGAAGAGTATGACGGGGGCGAAGGCGCAGTCGCGGCATTCAACATCGACGTGCATGAGGTCACGAACCAGCAGTTCGCACGTTTTGTCGACGCCACTGGTTATGTCACGCTCGCCGAACGTCGTGGGGACGATGGCCGACCTTTCGGGGCGGCGGTATTTGATCGAGGCTCAGGTCAGTGGCGGATCGACACCGGTGCAAACTGGCGCCATCCCGATGGGAACGGGTCAAGTATCGAGGGTCGTGAGCGCTACCCGGTGGTGGCAGTTGCTTATGAGGATGCCGATGCCTATGCGCGATGGGTAGGGCGACGCCTGCCGACTGAACTGGAGTGGGAATGGGCCGCTCGTGGCCGTGATGCGGCGCCGAGGGATATCTATGCAGAGGCTTTCAATTCGGAGGGCGCGCCGATTGCAAATGTCTGGCAGGGGGCATTTCCGCTGTACGATAACGGCTCTGATGGGTTTGCTGGGTTGGCCCCGGTTGGCTGTTTTGGGCCAAACGAGCGCGGTCTCTACGATATGGTGGGAAATGTCTGGGAGTGGACCTCGACATCGTTCGAGGGCGCTCTTGTCGACGATGTCGCCGAGGGCGGAACCGTGCAAGCGCGCGTGCTGAAAGGCGGTTCAAACTTGTGTGCTGCGAATTTCTGCTCCCGTTTTCGGAGTGGATCGCGTCAGCCGGGCGACCCAGGCCTTGGCATGTCACATGTCGGTTTCCGGACCGTTGGCGACACTTAGTCAAGCAGTGAGCTAGCTAGGCGCTGGCACACGCGCGTCGCCTGATTGTTCGTCAAGCCCTGTTCCTGCCGTAGCCGGCGCCAGGCTTCGAAACTCAATGCTAGGTCGAGTGCTTCGATGAGTATTGTGTCGCGGCGGCTGGCTGGCGGGAGCGTTGCCAGCAAAGTCTCTCGCTGCAGCTTTGTCAGCTTACGATGTTCGATCTGGAGAAATGACGAGGCGTGTCGGTGTGCGTCGGCGGCCGACTTGATTGGCCGCATTTCCTCAAACATCTTCGCCCGGCGCTCGATCAACTCGTCGATGCGCTCGCGCCAGGTCGCAGTTGTAAGCGGCGCAGCGAACAATGGATTGATCCGTTCTACCATCACCGCGTGCATTTCGCGGTAGACACCCTCCATGTCATTGAAGAGACGAAACACGCTGCGTCTGCCGACGCCCGCTGCGTCTGCGACCATGTCCGCGCTCGGCGCAACCTCGCCAGCGCGGGCAAGGTCCAGCATGGCGAGCGCAATCCGTCGCCGTGTCTGATCAGCGCGCAGGCGGCGACCGTCGAGTTGAACGGGTTCGTTCAAGCAGGCGTATCCAGGATGAACCTATGGATGACGTCGACGATCGCCTCTGGTTGATCCTCCTGCAGGAAATGACCGGCGTTCGCGATGGTCGTATGCGCTTGACCCTTGCAGCCGGGGATGCGGGCTTGCAGGCGCTCATCGGCGCCGCGTGTAATCGGGTCCTGGTCCCCGAAGGCGGTGAGAAAGGGCTTCTCGAAGCGTTCGAGCGCTCTCCATGCTTCGGTGTTCTCCTTCACGGAGGCCATTCCCGGTTTGATCGGCACCAGCGCCGGGAACTGGCGTGCGCCAGCCTTGAAGGTTTCGTCTGGGTAGGGCGCTTCATATGCGTTGCGTTCGGTCTCGCTGAGTTCGCGTACCGATCCGCCGTTGACGATCATTGGCGTTGGGAACACTGGCACGGTTTGGCTGAATTGCAGCCACGCATCGAATGCCGGCGTCGCACCTTGGCCAGCTGGCAAGAACGTATTGGCCGCCACTACTCGAGCGAAGCGTTCTGGCATGGCAGCGACGAGGCGCAGCCCGATCAGGCCGCCCCAATCCTGACAGAACAGTGTGATGTCGCGAAGGTCATTGGCGAGGAGCCAGTCGCTCATCCAAGAGACATGTCGCTCGTAGGTGTAATCGTCGCGTGCAGCGGGTTTGTCGGAGCGTCCAAAGCCGATGAGATCCGGCGCGATGGCGCGGCGTCCCTTCGCGATCAGCCCAGCAATAATCCTGCGATACAAGAATGACCACGTTGGTTCGCCGTGAAGCAGCAATACCAGGGCCCCGTCGCGCGGCCCCTCGTCGATCGCCGCGATCCGAAGGCGGACGCCGGAGGCGCGGTCCTGAACTTCGGTGTAGCGGGGCGTGTATGGGAAGTCAGGCAACTCTGAAAGGCGCTCTTCGGGTGTTCTCAGCACATGCATGGCCGCCTGCTCCATTTGACCACAACAATAAATGGCACTATTAGTGCCGATATGTCGGGGCGGCAAGCCCCTGGGCGGGGGAGACATGCATGGGACTGCGCTCGTGGATCGCCCTAGGCGCTGGCTTCCTGGCTGCCGCCGCCGCAACAGCCTTCTTCTTCCGCGCCGAGGTGGCGACCGCTGTGGTCGCGCGCGCTGCCCGTTCGGCGATGGCGGCTGATTTCGCAGAGCGTCTCCCCGATGGTTTGCATGCAGCGTTCTGTGGAACCGGCACGCCGCTCCCCGATCGTCGGCGTGCGGGCCCATGCCTAGCGGTTATCGCAGGCGAGCGTGTGTTCGTTTTCGACGCCGGCGAGGGCGCTTCCGAGACGATTTCACTTATGGGATTGTCGCAGGGTGACATTGAGGCGGTGTTCCTCACTCATCTGCATTCCGATCATTTCGACGGGCTGGCGCCCTTGGCGTTGCAGCATTGGGCGTCAGCGTCCGCGACGGAGCCGCTATCCGTTGTGGGGCCGACTGGAACCGCACGCGTTGCCGCGGGTCTCAATGAGGCGTACGCAATCGACGCTGGCTACCGCACTGCCCATCACGGGCCAGAAATCATGCCGCCGAGTGGAGCTGGATTGGTGGCGCGAGAGTTCAGTACGCCCCAAATTGATGGCGAGGTTTTGGTTCTGCTCGATAATGGAGGCGTTCGCATCACGGTGTTTCGTGTCGACCATGCGCCGACTGACGCGGTTGGCTATCGTGTCGATTATGCGGGCCGCTCAATCGTTGTGAGCGGCGACACCGCACGTTCGCGTTCGCTGACGATTGCGGCGCATGGCGCCGATCTGCTTGTTCACGAGGCGATTTCGCAAGAGCTGGATCGAATCATGCACGATGCAGCCATTGAGCGCGGCCGAACGAATATCGGCGCCATCTTCGAGGACATTCTCGACTATCATACAAGTCCCGAGGATGCGGGCGCGGTGGCTGCCGATGCACAGGTTGGCGCGCTCGCGCTGACCCACTTACTGCCGCAGACGCCGATACCGGGGCTTGCGGAAGTGTTCGCGCGGGACGCCAGGCGCAGTTATGACGGCCCCGTTCACGTCATGCGGGATGGTGATGTGATTTCGCTGCCGCGCGAGGGCGGGATGCGGCGCGGCAACCATTTGAGGTACTAGGGAGGCTGCCGTGAATCGCTGGTGGATCGTGCTTGGCGTCGTCGCCGTTCTTGGCATCGGGGGTTTTCTGGCGGCGCGGCAGTATTGGTACTACTTCCCAGGCATCATCGGGAACCTGCGCGACCCGGTCGCGGTCAATCAGGAAGTTCTGTGGGAGGAGGGCCCGAGCGTTGCGCCGGACGCGCGGCCCCCAAACATTATTGTGATCGTCGTCGACGATCTCGGCTACAATGACATTTCCCTCCACGGGGGTTTGGCCAACGGGCGCGTGCAAACTCCGAACATTGACGCGCTCGCGCGCGAAGGCGTGCAGGTGGATGCTGGCTATACCGCAAACGCCACCTGCTCGCCCTCGCGCGCCGCCATCATGACTGGGCGCTATGCGTCGCGCTTCGGATTCGAGTTCACCTCCGCTCCTGTGACGTTCTCGCGCTATCTGTCGCATGGCGGGTCGGATGCGTTGCGTCAGCCAATCTTCCATGAAGAGCGTGTCGGCGACGTGCCGCCCGTGGAGACTCTCGGTTTGCCGCCCGAGGAGATCACGATCGCCGAGCACCTTCGCGGCGCGGGCTATCACACCATCCACATTGGCAAATGGCACTTGGGTGAGTCCCCGGAGTTGCGCCCCGAGGCGCAGGGGTTTGACGAAAGTCTGGGCTTCATGATGGGCGCTGGCATGTATCTGCCGCGCAACGATGCCGGGGTCGTCAACGCCTATTTGTCCTTCGATCCGATTGATCGCTTCTTGTGGGCGAATTTGCCGTATGCGGTTCAGTTCAATGGCAGTCGGCGCTTTCGGCCAGAGGGCTACATTACGGACTATTTCACTGAGGAGGCCGTCGCCGCGATTGAGGCGAACCGAAACCGTCCGTTTTTCATGTATCTAGCGTACAATGCTCCGCACACGCCGCTGCAAGCGTCTCGCGCCGACTACGAGGCGCTGTCCGATATCGAAGACCACACTGAGCGCGTCTACGCCGCCATGGTGCTCGCGCTAGATCGTGGCGTCGGGCGCGTCATGGAAGCGCTGCGCGCGAACGGGTTGGATGAGAATACGCTGGTGATCTTCACCAGCGACAATGGCGGCGCCTGGTACGTGGGCTTGCCCAACCTCAATCGCCCTTATCGCGGCTGGAAAGCCACCTTCTTCGAGGGCGGCATCCGCACGCCGTTTTTTGCCCGTTGGCCCGCTAGGCTGCCTGCGGGCAGTCACGTGGCGGGTCCAGCCATGCATATAGATATTTTCGCCACCGCCGCCGCTGCTGCGGGGGTTGCGCCGCGCCACGAGATCGACGGCGTCAACCTGTTGCCGTTTCTAAGTGGCGAAAGCAGTGAGGGGCCGCACCAGGCGCTGTTCTGGCGTTCTGGCCCCTATCGCGCCGTGCGGTACGGCGACTGGAAGCTCCAGGTGTCGGAAACACCGGATCGTGTCTGGCTGTTCAACCTGCGCGACGATCCGACCGAACAGCACGACCGCTCCGCTGAGCATCCCGAGCGCGTGGCTGAGCTGCGCGCCATGATTGAAGCGCAGAACGCTGCGATGCCGCCGCCACTATGGCCGGCGCTTCTGGAGGGGCCTGTTCGCATCGACGTACCGCTCAATGCGCCCTGGAATGAGGACCAGGAGTACGTCTACTGGTCGAACTGAAGGTGACCGGCGCGGTTGGTTAGCTAGAAGTAAAGACGCTTGCGCCCGCGGCGATGGTTGATACGCGTTGTTGATTAAGCTGAAAAAACCCTGAACGCTTACGCGCCTGCAATCTGTATCATGTACAAGAGGTCATCTTGCTCAGTGCGGAGACCTCTCTGTGACGGCGGCTCGCTCAGTGTTGGTCTTTGTCGCGGCAATTGCTGTGGCGACCTCTGCGTTCGCGGAACCCGCGCCCATCGTCTACGCGTCGCGGGACGCCGGCGCCGCGCCGCTGGCGGGCGGGGGCGAGAACTCTTATGGGTACGGCGGCGCGCCGCGTTCCGGCGGTCCGGTTATCGACATCCGACGCGCGAGCGGGGCGGATACTGGCCGTCCTCCCACGTCAGCGCCGGAATTTGCCCCAGAGGCCGGCATCGCGCCGAGCCCAGTTGCAGCGCCGGACTCCCCAGATTGGCTCGAACGGGAGCGGGTCGGGCCGCCCTACCAAGCCAATGGCGTTTGGTATGTTCCTACGCCTGAGCCTGGGTATTCCGAAACGGGCATCGCCTCCTGGTATGGGCCAAACTTTCACGGCGAACGCGCCGCGAATGGCGAGGTGTTCGACGAAACAGCCCTTACGGCGGCGCACCCAACCTTGCCGTTGTCGAGCTTGGTGCAGGTGACAAACCTTGAGAACGGCCGTGAGGTGATTGTGCGCGTCACAGACCGTGGGCCATTTGTAGATGGTAGATTGATCGACCTGTCTCGCGGCGCTGCCGAGGTGTTGGGGTTCGAGGGGCAAGGCCGCGCGCGAGTGCACGTTCGTTACCTCGGACCAGCTCCCCGCCGGGTAGGCGGCGACGGTCAACCGATTGCCGAAGGCGCCCCGCCAGTTGCGCCCGCGGCGCCTGAGCAGGGCCCGCGGGTCCTAACGCCTGAGGCGGTGACCGTCGCGGCGCCTCCGGCGCCTGTTTTGAGGGGCAGCTTGTTCGTCCAGGTCGGCGCGTTCTCCGATCTCTCGAACGCCCATCGGGTGCGCGACGAGGTGTCTTCGGTCGGCGCAGTGGCGCTGGACGTGC
This sequence comes from uncultured Terricaulis sp., assembly GCA_964423825.1. Lineage (GTDB taxonomy): Bacteria > Pseudomonadota > Alphaproteobacteria > Caulobacterales > Aquidulcibacteraceae > Vitreimonas. Next base: position 8,956 of record CAYRHK010000028.1, read on the forward strand.
GCGAAAGCGCAGGCCGAGAGCTGTTTCGGGTCAGCGTCGGCCCGTTTGTTGACCATGCCGCCGCCGACGAGGCGCAGCGGGCCCTTGCGGGTATGGGCTACGTGAACACGATCTTGTCACAGCGTTAGATCGTCGGGTTTGTTGACGCACAAGCGACGTACCGCTCTGATCTTGTCTGGTGGTCGGCTTGATTCTGGTGGTTGAGACATGCGCGCTGTGGCGGCTGTTGTTCTAAGTGCGCTGATTTGGGCCGTGGCGGCCTCGCAAGCGCTCGCGCAGTCCGAGCCCCGTGCCCGCCACGTGACCATCATGGACGCCCAGAGCGGCGCGGTGCTGTTGTGCGACGAATGCGAGGCGCCGATTCCGCCAGCATCAATGTCTAAACTGATGACCGTGTTGATCGTACTCGAGCGTTTGCGCGCGGGCGCCATAACGATGGACACCGAGTTCACGGTCAGTCCGCGCGCTTGGCGCGAGTTCGGCGCGCCCTCTGGCGGCTCCCACATGTTCCTGCCAGTCAACTCGCGCGTCCGCGTGCGCGACCTCCTGCAAGGGGCGGTGATCGTCTCGGCCAATGACGCTTGTGTCGTGCTCGCAGAGGGCATCGCCGGCAGCGAAGAGGCGTTTGTTGCGATCATGAATGAGCGCGCACGCCAACTGGAATTGACCACGGCGCGCTTTCGCAATGTTACAGGTTTGGATGAGCCGGGTCATGAGATTAGCTCGCTCGATCTTGCGCGGTTGGCGCGCCACATCATGGTGACCTACCCCGATTTCTACCAGATCTACGCGCGCACTTCGTTTGCCTACAACAACCACAACCAGCCCAATCGGAACCCGCTGCTGGGGGCTTTCGTCGGCGCGGAAGGCATGAAGACCGGACACACGGACGAGTCGGGATACGGCCTTGTGGGCTCTGCCTCGCGTGACGGCGAACGCCGCATCATTGTGTTCAACGGTTTGCCGACAATGGCGGACCGGCGCAGTGAAGCGATCCGATTGATGGGCGCGGCGTTCGAAACCTACAGTGTAGCGCGGCTTGGAGCGGCCGGCGATGAAATGGGTCGCGCCCGCGTTTGGCTTGGTTCGCGCAGCACTGTGCCGCTCATGGCGCAGGAAGACATCGTCATCGGTGGCCCGCGCGGCGTGCAAGTCGGTCTGACCGCGCACATTGAATACGAGGGGCCGCTGCATCCGCCGATCGCGCGAGGTCAGGTGGTGGCGCGGCTTGTCATCGAGGGCCCGGGTTTTCGTACGCAGGAGTTCCCCCTGGTAGCGGGGCGCAAGATTAGCCGTGCAAATTGGTTCGCGCGCGCCTGGGAGGGCTTGCGGCTCACCCTGTTTGGGGCTTGATGGCCCTGTATGGCCGAGGGATTGTTCGTGACGCTCGAAGGCGGCGAGGGGGCTGGCAAGTCGACGCTCGCGCGCGCCCTTGGTGAGAGGTTGCGCCACCTTGGACACGAGGTCGTCCTCACCCGCGAGCCTGGGGGCGCGCCTGGCGCCGATGCAATTCGCCAATTGCTCGTCAGTGGGTCTTCCGATCGGTGGGCGCCACTGGAGGAGGCCCTGCTGTTTACAGCAGCGCGGTGCGCGCACTTGCGCTGCACCATTAAGCCGGCCTTGGCCTTGGGCGCCGTCGTGATTTGCGATCGCTATTACGACTCCACACGCGCTTATCAGGTCGCGGCGGGCACCGTGGCCGAACAGGTGCTCGCTGAACTCAACACCATCATCGAAGCGCCGTCTCCAGATTTGACGCTTATCCTCGATCTGGCGCCGGCGACGGGTTTGGCCCGCTCACGAGGGCGCGAACGCGGGGAAGATCGCTTCGAGGGCAAAGCCCTTGATTTCCACGAACGGGTCCGCGCCGAGTTCTTGGCTATCGCAGCGCGTGAGCCGAACCGTTGTCTGGTGCTGGACGCCACGGCGGCGCCTGAAGTTCTAGCCCAGCAGGCGATCAACGCGATAGAGCAACGCCTGTGAAGGACGACGTCGCAACCCCCGAGCCGGATCAGCAATACAACACCGCGCACCCGCGCGTGAATTTCCGTTTCTTCGGATATGAGGTTGAGGAGGCTGCTTTGGCGAGCGCGCTCGGCGGCGCACGCATGCACCACGCTTGGCTCTTGAGCGGTCCGCGCGGCGTCGGCAAGGCGACGCTGGCCTATCGTTTGGCGCGTGTGGCGTTGGGCGCCACCACGATTGGGCCGCGTCCGCTCGACGCCGACCCCATGCACGAGGTGTGCGGACAGATCGCTGCGCTTTCGCACCCGGATCTCTTCGTGCTCCGCCGTGGGCTAAACGACAAGGGCAAGCCAAGACGCGAGATCACCGTCGACGAAGTTCGCGCGCTCAATCACTTTTTCACGCTGGCCCCGGCGAAGGGCGGCATGCGCGTTGCCATCGTTGATGCGGTGGACGACTTCAACCGTAACGCCGCCAACGCGTTATTGAAGACGTTGGAAGAACCGCCGCGCCTTTCGGTGCTGCTGCTGGTGTGTCACATGCCGGGTGCAGCGCTCGCCACCATCAGATCGCGGTGCCGGCGGTTAAGTCTGCGGCCAGTGGGCGCGAGCCTTGTCGCGGCGGCATTGGAGGCGAAGCCTGATGAGCCAATCGTGGAGTTGGCGCGAGGCCGCATCGGCCGCGCCTTGGCGCTGCAGGCGCAAGGCGTAAAGCTGGCGCAACGTGACGCGGGGCTGTCCGCCGCACAAGGGAAGGCCGGGGCCTTGTTGACGACGTTGTACGAAGCCCTGAACGGGGAACCTTCCGAACGCCTGGAGACGGTGTTGGAGTTTGCTGGCGACTGGGCCCGCGACGCCGGTGTTGGTTCGGCAAGCGAGGTCTGGGCGGAGGCATGGTCGGCGATCGAGGGGCTGCGTGGGGAAGCGCTCGACCTCGATATGGACCCGCGCCACGCGCTCGCGCGCGCCGTCGGCATTCTCGATCGCGCAGCCAGGCAGTGAGCCGCCGATGCTGATTGACAGCCACGTCAACCTGCACCACCACAAGTTTGATGAGGATCGCGACGCGGTGATCGCGCGCGCGCGCGCCGCGGGCGTTGCACGCATGATCACCATCTGCGACCGCATTGGGAACTTCCCCCAAGTTGTCGCTATCGCAGAAGCTCACGAAGACATCTACGCCAGCGTTGGCGCGCACCCGCACTATGCCAAGGACCACCTTGATCTCAGCGCCGAGCGCCTTGTCGAATTGGGTCGACATCCCAAGGTCGTAGGTATCGGGGAGACGGGGCTTGACCTCTATTACAAACACAGCCCGCTTGAGCATCAAATCGCGGTGTTCCGCGCACACGCGGCCGCAGCGTACGCGCTCGACAAGACGCTGATCATCCACACCCGCGACGCCGATGAACTCATGGGCGATTTGTTGGAGGAAGAGGCCGGCAAGGGCGATTTGCGGATTTTGCTGCATTGCTACACGTCAGGCCTAGAACTCGCTCGGCGTGCGCTTGCGCTCGGCGCTATGATTTCGTTTTCTGGCATCATGACCTTCAAGAACGCCGACGACGTGCGCGCGGTCGCGCAGGAAACGCCGATCGATCGCGTCATCGTCGAAACCGATTGCCCGTACCTCGCGCCAGTTCCGTTTCGCGGCCAACGCTGCGAGCCCATGCACGTTGCTCAGGTGCAGGCGGCGTTCCTGCGCTTGCGCGGTGTGCCAGAGGAAGAGGGCGCGGCGATGCTGGCCAACAATTTCTATCGCTTGTTCCCGCAGATTGAGCGAGCCGCGATATGACCGGAACGCTGCGCGTCACGATATTGGGCTGCGGCTCATCAGGCGGGGTGCCGCGCGCCACCGGCGACTGGGGTCTGTGCGATCCCAACGAGCCGCGCAATCGGCGCTCGCGCTGCGGCTTGCTACTTCAGAAGTGGCGCGGCGCGCCCGGCGACGCGGCTGACGCGACCACGGTGCTGATCGACACGCCGCCCGATCTGCGCCAGCAATTGGCCGAGGCGCGGCCCGCGCACATCGACGCGGTGCTGATCAGCCACGACCACGCCGATCAAACCAACGGCTTCGACGACATCCGCGCCTTCTTCATCAAGCGGATGAAAACGATCCCGGTTTGGCTCGATGACGCGACGCGCGGGACGTTCACGCAGCGCTTCGGCTATGCGTTTCAATCCAAGGGCGGCTATCCGGCGATCGTACGCGACGCCGGCCACATTGCACCGCTCGTGCCGTTGAGCATCGATGGGCCGGGCGGACCGCTGGAGATTCTGCCGCTCGAACAAGATCACGGCTTCACAAAATCGCTGGGGTTTCGCGTTGGCGCCTTCGCGTATTCGAACGACGTGGTCGCGATGCCCGAGGCGACGTGGGCGAACCTTGAAGGCTTGGAGCTGTGGATCGTGGACGCGCTGCGCGAGAAGCCGCATCCAACGCACGCGTACCTCGCGATGACGCTGGAGTGGATCGCGCGCGTGCGCCCACAGCGCGCCGTGCTCACCAACATGCACCTCGACCTCGATTATCAGAGCCTGCGAGCACGGCTGCCGGACGGCGTCGAACCGGCGTATGACGGCTGGCGCCAGGATTTGGCGCTGTAGTCATTTCCCATAATCTATCTTATGCGAGTTTTGTTTTGGCGGATAAGCTCAATAAAATCAGCGCTGAAAGCCCATCCGCGGAAGCCGCCACGCGCGCCGTGCTCGATGTGATGGCGCGCCTGCGCGATCCCAAGGGCGGTTGCCCGTGGGACTTGGAACAGTCCTTCGCCACCATCGCGCCCTACACCATCGAGGAAGCTTACGAGGTCGCCGACGCCATTGAGCGCAAGGATTTGGCTGGCCTTAGGGAGGAATTGGGCGACCTCCTCTTCCAGGTCGCGTTCCACGCCCGCATGGCCGAGGAGCAAGGCGCGTTCGACTTCGCCGACGTGGCCGCGGGACTGGCGGACAAGATGATCAAGCGCCACCCGCATGTTTTTGCGGACGGCGACGAGCGTACGGCGGAAGAACAGACCCGCGCGTGGGAAACGCAGAAGGCCGAGGAGCGCGCCAGGAAGCGTCCCGATGCCTCGCTGCTCGACGACGTGCCGATGGCCCTCCCTGCCCTCATGCGCGCCGAGAAGCTGACCAAGCGCGCAGCGCGGATCAATTTCGATTGGCCCACGCCCGACGAAGTGTTGGCGAAGCTGGACGAGGAATTGGCAGAACTCCGCGAAGCGCGCGCCAGCGGCGATCAGGACGCGGTGG
>CAYRHK010000029.1:0-14103 GCA_964423825.1 uncultured Terricaulis sp.
GTTGATCGACATTTTCAGATTCGAGAGGTCGACCCCGGAGCCGTCCGGCTTTACGCGGACCTTGAGATTGTAATCGAGCACCCGCTTGACCGGGACCAGCACTTTCATGCTTGAATTCCTTGAGGAATGGGGACGCGACGCCCGCGCCCAAATCGCGGGCGGACACTAGCGGCGCCGGAATCCCGGCGTCAATGCGGCTCGAATGACTAGATGGTCGCAATCCCTGCGCCGGAGGGCTGGCGCCGACCGCGGTCATCCGCCATCGTGGGTTAGGGAGTGGGCGCGAATGTGGAAACGCAAGATCAAGAGCGCGCTGTTGCTCGACTTGGACAATCTCGGCGGCAAGCGGTTGGGGGAGAGCATCGACAACTGGGTCGCCTGGATTGAGGACGGTTTGTTCAGCAAAACCGAGCGACCACGCAAACTGCTCGACAAGCGCGTTTACTGGAACGGGGTCACCGACAAGCCGCGTGCGCCGTTCGAGGCCAAGGGGTTCAAAGCGTTCGCGTGCCGTTCCGAATCCACCGTGAAGGTGCGGGCCAACAAGAGTTCGGCCGATGTGGTCATGACCATCGACGCGATGGAGATCGCGCACACCTTGAAGGGCGTGCAGGAGGTGATCCTGCTCACCTCTGACACCGATTTTGTTCCGTTGGTGAACAAGCTTCAGGAAATGAAGCTGAAGGTCGTTGTCGTAGGCAAGGTCTCCGACTCATCGACGGCGATCTTCCGCAAGTGGGCGGAGGAAGTGATCTCCGACGAGGATTTGCACGCGGCGTACGATTACCAGCGTCCGCTGAAGAAGCGCGCCAAGCGCGAGCCCCTCGCAACGCCTCCGCCGCCGCCGATTGCTGTTGCGCCCGCGGCCACGAGCCCGCCGCCGACGCCGGCGAAGAAGGCAACGCCTTCGAAGCGCAAGCGCGCGAAGCAACAGCAACAGTTCGATTTGCAGCCCGCAGCAAAAGCCGTGCTTGATGTGGCGATGCAAACTCCCAATCGCGCGCTGAGCCGTCCTGTGATCGAGCGGGCATTGTCGACAGTGCGCGGCTTCACCAAGGCCCCGACCAAACAATATGCCGCTTATTTCGGGCACATGAATTTCGAGACGCTGCTGCGGCAGCTGGCCACAATCGAACCGCGCCTCGATTACTCGCGTGACCAGAGCGGACGTTGGCAGATGCGCTTTGTCGGCGACCTGCCTGACCAGCCTGAGCCTGAGGGCGGCCCCGCGGCGGGGAATGGGCCGGACGCCTAAGAGCTAGGCTGCAAGCGGGGCCGCGCCCAAACCAAGCGCGGCCCTCATGTCCTGCTAGCGGTTTGCGCAGGCTATTGGCTCAACACGGATGGCCAATTGCCATTGGCGCTGCGGATGAAGCCTGGAATGTCGCGCTCCCAGCGCTGCTGAATTTCGTCGTTGTAGTTCAGGTAGAGCTTGCCATCGACGATGCGCCAATTGTTTGGGTTGCCGGATGCGGTGTAGCCCTGAGCGATGGCCCAAGCGCAGTAGCCGCCATATTGAGGCAGGTAGCGCGTAGGATTGGCCTGGAACGCCGCCAAGTGCTCGGCGGAGGCGAAGCGATACTCGTAACCTTGGTATGTTGTACGAAATTGCGTCGTACCGCGTACTGGGCGATTGTCCGTGAAATAGGCGACCGGGTCGTAGCCGCTGACGGCGACGCGCGAGAGCAGGCCGGTGTAAATCGGGGCCTGATCGGCGAGAGCCGGTTGCGCAGTGAGCGCCAGCGAGCTCGTGGCGAGGGCGAGAGCGAGGATGAGATTGCGCATCGGAGGGACTCCTATTCGAATTTCTAAGCGCGAGCGGGGGAGGCAAAGGGAAGTGCGAGTCGCGTCGGAACCAACGCGCGCGCGAGGCCGGACAACAGGCCCGCGAGTTCGTTGCGGCGAATAACGAGCAGCGCGATGGTCGTGAACCAAATCGTCACTGCTGCTGCGAACAATCCGCCGCCGTCGTTGTTGGGGTCGATGCCGAGCGGTGTGAACAGGTGGAAGCTCACTGCCCCGCTCATTACCGCCAAGCCGATCGCCGCGCCCAGCGCGTTGAGACGCGCGAGACCGGGAATGAGTCCAATGAGAAGCAACGCGGATGCGAACAGCTCGGCCGTGCCGATCACGTATTGGCTGAATAATCCGGTGTGGCTGAAAATGCCGGCAAGACCCAATGAGCCCGCCCAGCCATCGAGCCGGCCGAATATTTCCTGGGTGTTGGGGTGATCGGTGAACTTGAAGCGCAGGCTGTCCAGGAACACGATCGCCGCAAAAACGGAGATGGCGACCGGCGCCCAGCGTTGAACTTGTTTGAGCATGAGTGACCTCGTTCTGCATGCAAGGTCGCGTGAGGCGCACAGGCGGTTACACCTCGCCGGGCGCGGGAGTTAACCGTGAAGTTGCTTGTGGGCCCGAGGCGACGCCCGCATGCTAGAACCCGTGAGCGACGTGATTCACGCCCTGGCGCCAATTGCTGATGGTCTCGAGCGCTCTACGTTTGAGATCAAAGGCGGGCGCGTCGCCGGCATTTGGTTCGGTGCGCCCAAAGCCAATCCGGACATCGTGTTTTTGCACGCCACCGGCTTTAATGCCCGCACTTACCGAACTTTGCTGGCGCCAATCGGCGAACGCTTTCGCGTTCTTGCGCTCGATCTGCGCGGTCATGGGCGCACGGAACTGCCGGCCAAAACGTTCGGCTACACGTCATGGAACCGGCATCGCAACGACGTGATCGAAGTGCTCGAGCACTTCTCTGCGCCGGTGAGTTTGGCGGGGCATTCCATGGGGGCCACAGTCGCCATGCTGGTCGCGGCGCTGCGGCCCGATCTTGTGGCCTCGCTCGCCCTCGTGGAGCCGGTGATCCAGAGCAGCTTGTTTTACGCCGCTGGGCAAGTGCCTCTGATGGCGGTGCTGCGGCGCTCTCTCTTTCCCATCGCCAAGGCGGCCGCGAAGCGGCGCGCGCGGTTTCCTGACGAAGCAGGCGCGCGAGAGGCGCTGCGCGCACGCGGCGTGTTCAAGGCGTTCAACGAGGAGATGCTTGCGGACTACGTGGGCGACGGGGTGAGATCCGATGGCGGGGGCGGCCTGACGCTGTCGTGTTCGCCGCGCTACGAAGCGGCCACGTTTTGCGCGCAACGCCACGATCCTTGGGCGGCGTTGCGCGCCATCGGCGATCCCATCGTGCTTCTGCGCGCGGAGCAGCACTCGACCATGAGCAGTGCCGCCTATCGGCGCTTCAGCGCCTTGAAGCCTCAAGCGCGCGTCGCGGTAGTGGACGGCGCGGGGCATATGTTGCCGATGGAGCGACCTGACCGCGCGCGCGCGGCGATTGAGAGCGCTGCGCTCATCGGACGCGCGGGGCGGCGCTTCCATGACATGGCGGACTAAACCGCCAGCGCCACGATGCGCGCGCGCATGCGCTCGCGCGCCGCTTCGCTTGGCTGGATGGCTTTGCGTGTGACGGTGTCGAAGGTGATGGCGACGACCTCCATCGTCGCCCACGCGGCGCCTCCTGTCGGGTCGCAGATCCAATGCACCAGCCGCATGGTTTTGTCGCCAATCTCGGTGACGCCGGACCAAATTTCGATGAGATCGCCCGCGCGCGGCCAGCGACGAAACACGATGCGGGCTTCAACGACGGCGCCCGCCGGGACCGCGTTGGTTTCCTCGCCGGCCTCTTGGCGCCAGCGTCCGAATGCATCGCACTGATCTGGCATAACCAGGGAAGCGCCAATGCGGGCGGCCCCTAGCTCAGCAGCCCTGGCGCTGCTTGCTTCCGAGGGCGCCGTCGCAAGATCGATCGAGCGCGGTTTGGCGTGCGCGGGTAGCGCGCACGCCAGCTGCTTCGCGACGGCGCGTGCGCGCTGCGACCATGGGAAGGGCTTGAAGTCACGGGTGTCCACGTGCGCGACGCGCATGGTGAAACAAGAAGATGGCGCGCCATCGGCGTGGCGCATGTCGAGACAGAGCGTGGCGGTTTGCTCTTCAAGCCTTACCACGCCGCCATGCATGGAGAGCGGCGCGCCGGGGCGCGCCTCCTTGAGGAAACGCACGTGTGCCTCCAACGGCATCAGCGTCGAGCCGGCAGCCGCCATGAACGCGCGCGGAAGCGATAGCGCGTGCGCCATGTGCGCCAAGCCAATGAAAGCGCGCTCGCAATGGAAGCGCACATTGAGGTGGCCGCCATCGTCGCATTCCCAGGTGTTGACGCTGCCCTGATAGAGTGCCGCGGGCAGCGTGGCCGGCGGCGCGCTCATGCGGCCTCTTGCTGGCAGACGCGGCAGAGGCCGCTCGCCTCAATCATCGTGCGGCGAATGGCGAAGCCATCGCGTCTGGCGGCTTCGCCAAGATCGATCAGCGCATGGCCGGCATCGAACTCTTCCGCCGCGCCGCAGTTCTCACAGATGAGAAAGATGGTGGAACGCGCGCAAGCCCCGATGTCGCAGGCCACAAAGGCGTTGAGGCTCTCGATGCGGTGCGCGAGGCCCATGCGCACCAAGAAGTCGAGTGCGCGGTAGATGGTTGGCGGCTTGGCATGGCGCTCGGTATCGATCAAAGGCAGGAGGTCGTAGGCCTTGGCGGGGCCGTGCTGGGCGACCAGCAATTCCAAGACGCGACGACGCAGCGGCGTCAGGCTTTCGCCCGCCTCGGCGCAGCGTTTCTCGGCGACATCGAGCAGAGCGGAATGGTCGTGAGCCATGCGCCGGCATGATTGCAGGGAACTGAGGCGGACGGAAGCGCTCCGCTAGCGAATGCAATGTGGAACTTTACAAGAACATCGGATTCGAGTATCTGTGGAACATAGAGCGAACTTCTAGTGAGGGCTGGGACATGAACGAAGCGATTTTCCGGGGGCAGTCGGGGCGCCTGCATCGGTTTGCGGTGCGTCGTCCGCATGATGGTTTCGGGCAGGAGCCGGGCGTCTATTGCTTTGCTCGCCCTGGCCATGGCGGCATGGGATGGGTGCCGTTGTTTGTGTCGCGAACCGGCAATCTCGCCAAGCGCCTCGCCACGCACGAGCAGTGGCCGGAGGCGCAGCTTTTGGGCGCGACCCACATCTTGGTGCACGAGCACGATGAGCGCGACGCCCGCGAATATGTGGAGGCTGATCTGCTGGCGGCGCTGCGTCCTGTGATGAACGGTCCGGCCACCGTGGAAGAAAAGGCGGCCAAGGTGGTGAACCTTGGACGTGCCGCTTGAAGCGGGTCACTGCGTGGGCGTAGCCTCGGCGGTTTCCGCCGCTGTGAGGCGCTGAGCGATGCGGGCCAGGGCTGCGCGGTAGCGTGCGACGCGACCGCGACTGTTGGGGCTTGCTTCGGCGACGCGGTCCAAAATGGTGCGTCCCGCTTCAAGGTTGCGTTCCGCGGCCTCCGGGTTCTCGGTCGCGTTGATCTGCGCCAGTTGCGATAGCGATTCGACTGCTGCGAAGGCGATGGCGTCGTCGCTGGCGACCTCTTCGGCCAAAGCAATACGCAACCGCGCGGCTTCATCGAAGGCGGTGCGGGCGCTTGTTGTGTACTCGCCCTGCAAGCGGGCGAGTGCTGTCGCGTGCAGGGTGTCGGCGAGGGCGGCGCGGCGAAGACGGTTTTCGGCGTCGCCGTTCAATGCAGCGCGTCGTGCGCGAATGGCTTCATTGTAGGCGCCAAGCGCGTTTTGGAGTTCGTCGGTTTGCAAGTTGAGCCGCGCGATGCGCTCCCAAGCCGTCGCTAGGTCGCCTGCATGGCCACGTTGGGGGTCGTCACTGGTCGAGGCCACCAGCGCGCGGCGCAGCTGGATGACTTCGTACCAAGCGGCGCGCGCTTCTGTCATCTCGCCGTTTCGCTCCATGCGGGCGGCGTCGGCGGAAAGGATCGCTGCGAGTGTGGACTTTGCCTCCGCATCATTGGGTGCGCCGCGCACATCGGCGCGAGCCGCAACGATGGCTTCCTCGATCAGTTCCGGTGACGCGCGGTTCAAGTCGAGCAGAACCGTTGTTGTGTAGATGAGTCGGCGCGAGAACGTGCGCTGCATCGCGGCGTCATCGGGCTGGAGGGCGGCGAGACCGCGCGCGATCGCGAGGCTTTCCTGGAGGGGCGCGCGTGCGGCGCGGCCGTCGTCCTGGCGCACCATCAGGCGCCCCAGTTGCTCTAGCGCGTCGCCTAGCGAAGCGCGTGCCGGGCCGCTGCGCGGATTGGCAGCCAACCTCTCGCGCGCCAAGGCAGTCACGCGTTCGAAAGTTTCGCGGGCCTCCCTCAAGCGCGCGCTCGCTTCCTGGGCCCGCGCGAGCTTGTCCAACGCGGCGTAGAGATTTGCAGAGGCTTCGTCATCGCCAGGGCTTTGGGCGCGAGTGGCTTCAAGCGCGGGGATCGCCTCCTGGAAGGGGGCGAGTGCGTCTTCTGGACGTCCGGCCCGGACATAGAGATCGCCCAGACGCAACAAAGCCTCAGCGAGCGCGGCGTTGCCGCGTCGGCCTTCGGGGCTTTCCACCAGCGCAACGCGCGCCGCTTCGACGGCGCGTTCGGCGAAATTGATCGCTTCCGGCGTGCGGCCCTCGGCGACCTCGCCTTGGCTCACGAGCGCTAGGGCGCTTACATATTGCAGGGTTTGACGATGGTGCGGCGGCAGCTGGTTGTAGATCTCGATCGCGGCTGAGGCGCGTTCGCGGGCGGCTTCGATGTCCCCGCGCTGACTGTAAAGTTCGGCGAACTGCACCAGCAGCACTGCACGCTGCAGGCGCAACTCAGGGGAATCGACACCGTTCTCATACATGTCCGCCAGGCGCGCCTCTGCTGGGCCCAGGATGTCGGCGCCGCCCTCGTGGGCGAATTCGTCGGCCTGCGTTATCGCGATGGCGCTGATGTCGATGGCCTCTCGCGCCATGGCCTCGGCGCGCTCACGTTCTTGCCAGACCATGAACGTAGCGGCCGCGCTCGCAATTGCAGCGCCGGCCAAACCCGCTATGGCGATTGCACCCATGCGAAGGCGCCCGCGCTCATCGGCGGCTTGCCGGTCGCGCAGGACGCCTGCGTCGACACGAAGGAGCGCCGCGGCCAAGCGCAACAACGCAAGCTCGCGACCATCGCCCTCGGGGCGGAAGTCAGCCACGATTGGGTCCCGGCCCCGCAGACGCTGTGGCAGCGCCTCGCGCGGATCGCCGTCAAGCAGAACCATAATGATCTGTTCGTGGCCGCGAAGGCGAAGAAACGCATCGATGTCGGCGGCTACGCGTTCGGAGTCCGGCGTGGTGGGCCCGCAGCAGACCAGCAATTGGTCGGCATCCGCAAGGCGCTCGGCCTCGGCGGGACCGTGGTCGCTGCGGTCGTTTGGAAAGAAGGGGCCAAGGCGCGAGCCATGACTTGCGTGCAGCGCGCGCGGCACTCGAAAGCGCTCAAGTTGGCGACGCAATGCCTGCGCGGCAGATTCATCTGCGTCGCTGTAGCTCAAGAATGCTCTGAGCCGTGGCTCGTCCGCCATGCCCCGTCCCCGTTGGCTTTCCCCGCTCCCCAGGCGCTTATAGCAGAGGGCGGCGACGGACGTTAGGGGCCGGCTCGTGCGGCCGCAGCTGTTTTCTTAACGGCGAGGGCGTTCGCGTTCGGCGAGGCGTCTTTGCTCGGGTATCCAGTCGCGCACCACGTTGCCCAAGACGGCGAGAGGCAACTCTCCGTTCAGGAGAACGGCGTCGTGAAAGCCTCGCAAATCAAAGTCCGGGCCGAGTTGGTTGCGCGCGACGTCACGTAAACGGACAATTTCCCGGCGACCGAGTTCGTAGCCGCAGGCTTGTCCTGGCCAGGTCACGTAGCGGTCGACCTCGGTCTCGACGACTCCTGGGGCGTCGCCGGTCACCGAGAGCAGGTAGTCAACCGCTTGTTGGCGCGGCCAAGCCAGCGCATGCAGGCCGGTGTCGACTACCAGACGGGCAGCGCGCCATAATTGCCAGCGCAGATAGCCCACTCGACCGGCCGGGTCCCCGTCGAACAAGGCGTTTTCGTCGGCCAATTGCTCTGCGTAAAGCGCCCAACCTTCGCTGTAGGCGTTGAAGCTCAACAACCGAGCCAGAAGCGGCGCATTGGAGCGCTCTTGCGCCAGCGCGATCTGGAAATGGTGGCCCGGGACAGCTTCGTGGAAGTCTTGGGTGGGCAGGTCGATGCGGGTGAGTTCACCCAAATTGCGCAAGTTCAGGTAATAGACGCCGGGTGTTGAGCCATCGAGGGACGGCGGCGAGTAATAGGCTCCTGGGGCGCTGGCTTCCGCCAGCGCTGGAACGCGTCGAATCTCCAGGGTCGATTGGGGCAGCGTGCCGAACCATTGAGGCGCGCGCTGCATGATCGAGTCGATGCGGCGGCGCACGTCCGCCATCAGTTCGGCGCGGCCTTCGTCGCTGTCGGGATAGCGATAGCGCGGATCGGAGGTCATGAGCGCCAGTCGCGCGCCTGCTGACCCGTCGGTCAGCCCCAGGCGGCGCAGCGCGACGTCGAGGTCTCGGCTCAGCGAAGCGACACGCTCCAAGCCGAGGGCGTGGATTTCTGCCGCCGTTAGGCTTGTCGTCGTTTCGATCTTGAGCGCCGCTGCGTAGAAATCCCCGCCGTGCGGCAGTCGATTGACGCCGGGTTCGTCGCTGGCGGCCGCGCGTTCAGCGCGCAGAGCCAGCGCCGCACGCTGGTGCGCCGGCATGACATCATCGCGCAGGATTGCCTCGGCGCGACCCAGATATGAAAGGTGGCGACGTCCCATTTCAGCTTGTCGATTTGCGTCGACTTCGCTGGCGGCGCGTTCGGTCAGTTTGTCCTTGAAGTCCGTGAAATAGGGCTGCGCCTGCGCCGGGAGACTAAGCGCGGCCTGTAATAGCCGGTAGGTCTGGTCCATGATGAAGCCGGGCGGCCTTATCCCGCGGGCGGCGTCGGCGGTGGCGCGCGCGGTCTCTTGATCGATCGCGTCGGCGACGGCGCGAAGTCTAGCGAGGTAGTCTTCGGCGTCGCCGTCGTGGCGCACGGCGTGGCGTTCTTCGAGGAAGGAAGGCAGCTGCAGGAAGGCGCTATCCAGCTGGTTGACGACGTAGGGTTTGATCCCGCCCAGTGGGGAAAAGTCGCCGTAGTCGAAAGCGGCGCCTTGGGCTGCATGGCCGAATTGCTCGTCGAGCACGGACAGGGTGAGCTTGTCGGCGCCTGTTAGGCGGCTGCGGTCGAGAGAGCGAAGCTCTACGAGCCGGCGCAGCACGCTGCTCCGACGGGCCTCCACCGCCTCTGCCGAACGATCATCGAGGCGGCTCGCGAAGGGGGCGCCCGCGATCGCCTCACTCACCCCCGCCTGGGAGGCCAATTCCGGGCTGTCGCTCAGCAGTTCGCGCGCCCAGTCGGTCAGGCGGCCCTCCACGGCGCCTAGAGGAGGCGGGCGGCGGGGGCCGCAAGAGGCCAGGGCGGCGCCCGCCAAGCCCGATGCCAACAGTGATCGGCGCCTGATGGTCATGAAACACTGCCCCTTCGATGTGCCCGCGCGCCTTAGCGCAAGATTCGCTGCTTGGCTTGGCTCCCGTTTTGCGCTGCCCAGTTGCGGTCGGCGCGCATTCGTGGTTGGAGAGCCCACTCAGGGAATAGGGAACCGCGGAGAGACCCATGACGACCGCTAGCGGCGGCCAGCAAACGCTCGGCAAAATTCTTTTCTACCGCCAGCTTGAGCCGCTCTCGATCGAGAAGCATCGCACGCTGGGCGTCAGCCAAGTGGCTAATCCGTTTTCGTTCCTGGCCGACACCCATTTGGTGCCGCTCACTGTGGATGAGTTCGGTCTGGCCGCCGTGTGCTATCCGATCATCTTCGACACCCAGACCAAGACCCCGCTCGCGGTGATGGGTCTGCGTCCCGGGATGAACGTATTCCTCGGGCCAGACGGTTCGCTGGACCCGGAAGTTTATCTGCCTGCGTTCGCGCGGCGGTATCCGTTCTTGCCGATCATCGCCAACGCCAACGAGCAGCAACCGCAGCCGAACAATGAAGACCGCGTGCTGGTCTGCATTGATCGCGCCGCCAAGATGTTGTCTTCGACGCCCGAGTTGCCGTTCTTCGAAGGCGACAAGCCTTCGCGTTACACGCAGGAAGCGATCCAGTTCTGTCGCGAGTTCGACATGCTGGGACGCCGTACTGCCGAGTTCGTGAAGTTGATGGATCAGCACAACCTGTTCGAATTGACGCCGCTCGCGCTGCCGCGCGCCAAGCCCGACGGCACGCCGGACGAGCCGGTCAAGATCGGCGAATACCTGCGCATCGACGAGAAAAAGGTGAATGCGCTCCCGAAAGACACTTATATCGATCTGCGCGATCGCGGGGTGTCGGCGGTCATGCACGCGCACCTCTTGTCGCTTGGGTTGTGGCCGAAGATTCTGAGCCGGGCCGCCCGCATCCAGGCGGCGACGCCGCTGGCGTCGTAACCGGTCTTAGGTTTGGAGCGAACGTGAAAGCCGTGTCCTCAGCCGAGGACACGGCTTTCTTTTTGTCGTGGGCGGCCTAGATCCTGGCGAAGCGGAGGTCGAGGTGCAGCGGTTTTTGGCAGCGTTGACGTTGTTTTTGGGACTGGCGGCAGTTGCGCCAGCGGCCGCGCAACCGATTCGCACCGGTCATGTCGAAGCGCAATTGCATTCGGCACGCGCGAGCGTGGCGCCGGGTGAGCGCTTCATGATCGTGCTGCGCCAGACCATCGATGAGCATTGGCACTCCTATTGGCTCAATCCTGGCGACGCGGGCGAACCCACGGTGATCAACTGGCGCCTGCCGCAGGGCGCGGCGGCGGGCGAAATTCGGTGGCCGGTTCCAGACGCGATCCCGTTCGCCGACTTGGTCAACTACGGTTACTCGAACGAAGTGTTGCTGCCGATAGAGCTGACTGCGCCGGCCAACGCGCGGTTGGGCGACCGACTGGTTTTCAACGCCGATGCCACCTGGGTCGTTTGCGAGAACGAGTGCGTGTTTGAGGAAGCATCGCTTGCGCTTGTTCTGCCTGTGGCGGCCCAAGGCCGCGACGACCCGCAATGGGCGCCACGCATCCGCGAGGCGCTCAGCCGTTTGCCCATGCGCGATCAGAACGTTGAAGCGCGGATCACAGGAGGGGAGCACGCCATACTCAGCGTGAGTTTGCCCAATACCGACATCCGCAACGCGCGCTTTTTCCCGTTCAGTCGCGACGTGATGCAACCCTCAGCCTCGCAAAGTCCGCGCGTCGGTCCGGCGGGCGTGAGCTTTAGCTTGACGGCGGGCGTCGACAACAATCTGGGCGCAGTTCCGTTGGCAGGCGTTGTCGCATTTGAAGTGCGCGAGAACAGCGCTTGGGTGCGTCGCGGCTACGAGATTGAAGCTCGTCCCGGCGAGGTAGTTGCTGGTACGAGCGAGCGAGCGGCGGCGTTTTCCGACGATTACCCGCTTCGTGAATTGGACGGCGCCGCAGCGGCGCCAACACAGCCACTGGGCATGGCGGCGCTGATCGCCACGCTTGGCCTCGCGCTCCTGGGCGGCCTCATTCTCAATGCGATGCCGTGCGTGTTGCCGGTGCTCTCGATCAAGGCGCTATCGTTTGCGGGCGGCGTGCAGGCGGGAACGGCGCGGCGCCATGGCGTATTGTACCTCATCGGCGTGCTGACGGCGTTCTTGGCGCTCGCCACGGCGTTGATCGTGTTGCGCGGGGCTGGGGCCGCGGTCGGCTGGGGCTTCCAACTCCAGGAGCCGTGGATGACGGCCGGTCTTGCGATTCTCTTCTTCGCGGTTGGCCTCAATCTGTTGGGTGTGTTCAGTGTGGGGGGTGCGCTTCAGAACGTTGGCGGCGGCTTGGCTGCGCGCGGCGGCGATGCCGGGGCGTTCTTCACCGGGGCGTTAGCGGTGGTGGCGGCCACGCCCTGCACGGCGCCGTTCATGGCGTTTGCGTTGGGCGCCGCGCTGGCGCAGTCGGCGCCGGTGACACTGTTGATTTTTGCCGCGTTGGCGCTCGGTTTCGCCGCGCCGATGACGTTGCTCCATTTCGCGCCCGGAGTGCAACGTCTCATCCCTCAGCCGGGGCCGTGGATGGAGCGCGTCAAGAACGTGCTCGCGTTTCCGATGTTTGCCGCAGCGATCTGGCTTGCAGGCGTGCTGGCGCAACAGACCGGCGGCTTGGGCGTGGCGGCGCTGTTGAGTCTGGCGGCAGCGCTCGGCTTTGTGTTGTACGTGTGGCGCTGGGGCCGGTTGTGGTTGGCGTTCGCGCTGGTGGCGTTCGCAGTAACCGCGCTTGTCGCGTGGCGACCGTTGCTGGGCGTGCAAACGCCGGCAATTCTGGTTTCCGAGCCCTGGAGTGCGGCGCGCGTGGAGCAATTGCGCGCTGAAGGTCGCCCGGTGTTCGTGAACTTCACGGCTGCATGGTGCGTGACCTGTAAGGTCAACGAGGGGGCGGCGCTTTCTCGACCGCGGGTGGCGCACGCCTTTGCCGAGGCCAATGTGGCCTATCTCGTCGGCGATTGGACCAATCGTGACGCGGCGATAGCCGAAACGCTCGATGCCCATGGTCGTGCGGGCGTGCCGCTCTATCTATATTATCCAGCAGACGGCGGCGACGCTTTGGTGTTGCCGCAAGTCTTGAGCGAAGACTTGGTGCTGGAAACCATCGCGGGAGACACAGAATGACCAAGCTTAACAAACGCGCTGTCTTGATCGGCGGCGCTGTGGCGGGCGCCGGTGCGCTTGGCGCTGGCGCAGTTCTTCTGAACAGCGGCCCGGCGGTGGCCTCGGTTGCGACAGGAGCAGCCGCGCCGGCATTTTCTGTGCAGGACGCCAACGGCCAGATCCGTACGCTCGCGGAATTCTCCGGCCGCACGGTTGTGCTCGAATGGACGAACCATGGCTGCCCCTACGTGCGCAAACATTATGACGCCGGAAACATGCAGGGCTTGCAGCGGGAGGCCACGGCGCAAGGCGTGGTTTGGTTGCAGGTGATTTCGTCTGCGCCTGGCCAGCAAGGCTACCTCGACGGCCCGGGCGCGCTGGCGCGGGTGGGAACCGACAATGCAGCGCCCAGTGCGACACTGCTTGACGCGAGTGGCGTCGTGGGCCGCGCCTACGGCGCCACCAACACGCCCCACATGTTCATCATCAACGGCGACGGCGTGGTTGTGTACCAGGGCGCCATCGATGATCGCCCTTCGGCTCGGCCCGATACATTGCAGGGCGCGAACAACTACGTGCGCGCGGCGCTGGGCGATATTCAGGCGGGACGGCCGGTGCAGATCGCGACAACGACGGCGTACGGTTGTTCGGTGAAGTACGGCTAGCGGGCCGCCACCTCCGTTGGCGCATCGGCGTCGGCCGCAGCGCCTGCCGCCAAGGGCGCCAGCATGATGGCGTCGTCCAGCGCCAGGCGCAAAGCGTCGAAGGCGGCGCTGGTTTCCGCATCAGTGGCCGCGGCCTTGAAATTGCGGTGCGCGCGAAGGGCGTCGGCGGCGATCGCGTTCAGCACAAGCGGCAGATCGCCGCTGGCGCCAGTGGCCGCGAGCGCCTCCGAGAGCCGGTGGGCGTCAGCGGAAAAGTCCTGCAGGCGCGCCAGGAAGTCAGGCGTAACCTCTTCCTGCATGGCGAGGCTGACAGCCTCGTCCTCGATCTCGTCGCTCAGGGCGGCCACGTCGGCAAGGCTCATGGCGGCGGCGAGCGCCAAAACGGCGGGAACGAGCACGGTTGAGCCTCCTGAAGGGCCTAGCCGTAGCAAGAGGGGCGCCAGCGGCATTGCTGCGGCGCAAACGCGGGGCTAGCACACGAAGATTATGAATGAGCCTGTGAATCGTCCAAAAGCGCGCCGTGCGCGCGGCCTTAACGATCGGCGCGGGGCGCCGCTCGCCATGGAGCGGGCGCTGATCGCCCGCATCGCCAAGGTTTACGAGGACTGGGGCTTTGAGCCCTTGGAGACGCCGGCCTTCGAGTACGCCGACGCGTTAGGCAAGTTCCTGCCCGACCAGGATCGGCCGAACGAAGGCGTGTTCGCGTTTCAGGACGACGACGAGCAATGGCTGGCGCTGCGCTACGATTTGACCGCGCCGCTGGCGCGCTACGTGGCGGAGAATTTCGACGCGCTGCCCAAACCGTATCGCCGCTGGGCGGCGGGCCCGGTGTGGCGCAACG
>CAYRHK010000030.1:0-13863 GCA_964423825.1 uncultured Terricaulis sp.
TGAAGGCGCTCAAAAAGAAGATGCAGCGGGAAGGCACTTTCCGCGAAATGAAGCGCCGCAACCACTACGAAAAGCCGTCCGAAAAGCGTGCGCGCGAAGCCGCTGAGGCCGTGCGGCGCGCCCGCAAGCTGGCCCGCAAGCGCGCCCAGCGTGAAGGCCTGCTGCCGCGCAAGTAGCGCTGGCAAAAGTCGAATTTCAAACGCCGCCAGCCCGCCGCTGGCGGCGTTGTTCATTCCGCCGCTGCGCGCGCCATGAGCTCAGCCGCCGTCGCCAAGGTCGCGATCTCGGCTTTCGAAAACGCCGAAAATCGCCGACGTAGCAGCGCCAGCCTTCGCGCACGCCCCGCCTCCATCAGCGCACGGCCCCTTGGCGTCACCTCGATCACGACGCCGCGCTTGTCGCCCGTGTCGGCACGCTTGCTCGCCAGACCCTCGGCTTCAAGATCGGCCACCAGTTTGGACATGGTCGGCGCCCGCACCTGCTCGGCGCGCGCCAGCGCGCTAAGGCTTTGGGGACCGCCGAACGCCAGCACCGACAGCGCCGACAACTTGGGACCTGAGAGGCCAGACTCAACGTCCGCAGCCCGCATGGAGCGCAACAAGCGGATGGCGGCGGCGTGCACGCGCTCAGCGACAGCGCTCGGATCGGTCTGAGACATGCGCACAATCTCGTTTGACATATTTAGTTAGTCAAACTAATTAAATGGCGACACAGGGAGAAGCGACATGACGCAGGCAACTGGACTGTTCAAAGGCGTCAACCAAATCGGCGTCGTTACCGCCAAGTCCGATCAGATCGTCGCATTTTATAGGGATGTGATGGGCTTTCCGCTGCTGTTCGAATCCGGCGCCATGAGCTTCCTGCAGGCGGGATCCACGAGCCTCATGGTCGGGGCGTCGCCCGAGCCAATCGGGGGCGACACCGTTCTCTACTTCGAACCATCCGACTGGAGCGCGGCGGAAGCCAAGCTTGAGGAAGCCGGCGCCGTCTTCGAGCGTGAAGCCCAAGTCGTGCAGCGCGAGGACAAACGCGAACATGTGCTGCGCCCCTTCCGCGACCCCGAAGGCCGGCGGCTATATCTGCTGGGTTGGCG
This sequence comes from uncultured Terricaulis sp., assembly GCA_964423825.1. Classification (GTDB taxonomy): domain Bacteria; phylum Pseudomonadota; class Alphaproteobacteria; order Caulobacterales; family Aquidulcibacteraceae; genus Vitreimonas. Next base: position 1,094 of record CAYRHK010000030.1, read on the forward strand.
CCCATGCGCCTAGGCGCCTAGAACGCCGCTAACGGAGTTGTCCCGATGAACGCGCCCCCCGAACCGATCGTCACCGGCCTGCGCCAAGTCGCGCTCGCGAGCGCCAGCCCCAAAGAGCTCGCTGAGTTTTATCGGCGCGCTTTGGGGCTCAACGTCTTATTCGAGACCGGCGGCATGGTGTTCATGGACGCGGGGCCAGTGCGGCTGATGATCGGCCCAAAGCACCCCGATCAGCAGATCGGCGGCGACGTCATCTGCTATTTCGAGCCGACCATTTGGTCGGTGGCTGAGCAATCGGTCGTGGCCGCCGGCGGCGCATTCATTCACGATACCGCGATCCTGCAACAAGCTGAGGGCCGCGAACTGGCGCTGCGCGCGTTCAAGGACCCCGAAGGCCACGCGCTGGCGCTGCTGGGCTGGCGGCCAGCTTAGTGTGAGCTGGTTACCTATGCCGATGAGAACGAGCCGCAGATGCGCCCGCCCTGTCAGATCACATCAATGGCCGCGATCACGGATTGAGGCGGCGGCGCTAGACCACTCTGACTGTTGTCGGCGTCCTGCTGGAGCCGCAATTGGGGCACGCGAGAAGAGTTGACCCGCTCGTGGGCCAGCAACCAGCCATGTTGCGCCCCATGCGATCCTTCACACACCCCTGATGCTGGCAATCGTTACAACGATACTGCGTGCCCGATGATTCAACGCAGCGAGAATTGGAGCAGCCCTGCATGACAGCCTCCGGCTCGTTCGCCCTACCCCCGCGCCTTGCGCCCGAACAAGCCCGAAACGCTTGCCTGGTTCGAGACCCCGGCGCGGAAGACGCGGGCTGCGATGAACAGGATCAGCAGCACCGCCCCAAAGGTCAAGGCGCCTTGCCCGGCAATCTCCATCCAGCTCAAGCCCGCCGGCGCGCGGATCAACATCAGGAACGGCGTAAAAATCGGCACCCATGACGCCGCCTCGATGATCGGCGCGCTCGGATTGTCGATCGCCGGCGTGATCAGCATCATCGGCAGCGCCAGCACCAGCGCCACCGGCCCGAGCAAGGTCTGCGCCTCCTGCATCGACTCGCAAAGGGAACCCAGCGCCAGGAAAATCGCGCCGTACATCAAATAGCCGGCGATAAATCCGATCGCGAACGCGGCGATCAGTTGCGGCTCAAGGAACGCGCTTGCAATCTGGCCGATCGCGGATTGTCCCATTTCATTCGACGCGACGCTCAACAGCCCGCCCCCGAGCGCGCCCCAGAACAAGAACAACGTCGCGCTCACCGCCGCCACGCCCAGAAGCTTGCCAATCAGCATTTCGAGCGGCGTTACGCTGGTCATCAGCGTGTCGAGTATCTTGTTCGACTTCTCTTCGATCACGCCAGTCAACAGCATGTTGGCGACCGAAAACACCACGCTCCACAGGATGAACGCCAGCGCCAGCGCCGCGAAGAACGGCGCCCGATCGCGCAAAGTCACCTGCTCCCCCCCGGCGCCGGGCCGGGGATCGTATTGCGCCACTTCCGGCGTAAACGCGTTCAGCCGATCCGCTTCGCCCGCTTCCAACCCGCGCGCCACCAGCGCCTCGCGCTGCATCTCAAGCCTGAGCGCTTGCCGTGCGATGTCGGAGGGCTCGGTTTGGTTGAGGTTGACGCTCCAATACTCGATGCGCGGCGCCCCGCCAACTCGGCTGACATTCAAAGCCCCGTAGAGCGATTGGCCGCCGATAGTGCGCGTGCCGTCTAGATACGAACGCAGCGCCCCGATGCTGCTCTCCGGCGCCTCGACCAGAATGTAGCGCGGAGACGGCGACGGCAGCGCGCTTGTTGTCATCGGCGAATGTTCGTCCAAGAACGCACGCACGGCGCTAAGTGCGTCTTGACGGCTCTCCGCCGCGTCGAACACAGCCAGCGCTTCGTTTGCGAAACCCGGCGCCGCCGCGCGCAAGTACGCCGCGATCTCGCCGCGCGCCTCCCGCCGCGCCATCTCGTCGAACGCCGCCGCTACCGCATCGCGATCTGTCGCCCGGTCGGCCAGGACCGTGATGACGCGCGAAGGTTCTGCCCGCGCCAGCAGAAGCGGCCCGAACACGAGCGCCGCAATGATTACCGGCGCTGTGATCAGCGAAAGCCAAAAACCCCAGGCCCCGACATAGGCCAGATAATCGCGCCGTGCGACGAGATAGATCGCATGCATTAGCGCGCCTCCGCCGTCGCGGCGTCATCGCCCACCAGGGCGACGAACGCTTCGTGCAAACTCGCGCGCGCCGGCTCGAACAGCGAAAGCGGCGCTCCCGCTTCCACGCAGGCAGCCAGCAATTGGCGAGAGCCCTTGCCGTTCTCCAGCCTCGCGCGCCAGCGCCGGTTGCCGTGCTCTTCGCCGTCGGGTGTGACGGAGAAACCCTTCGGCGCGAGCGCCGCCGCGAGATCGAACGCGCCATCGGTTTCGAGCAAAGCCGCGCTCGGCGCCAGCGCCAGCGCCTCTGGCACGGTGCCCTCGAACGCCTTTCGTCCCTTGGCGATCAAGACGATGCGATCGCATAGTCGCTCTGCATGCTCCATGATGTGGGTGGAGAACAGGATCGTTTTGCCCGCTGCCGCTTGCGCGCGGACGGTCTCTTCGAGCCCCCGCTGATTGACTGGATCGAGCCCGGAGAACGGCTCGTCGAAGATGATCAGATCAGGATCGTGCGCGACGGCGGCCAAGACTTGTACTTTCTGCGCCATGCCTTTTGAGAGGGTTTTGATCTTCTTGCGCCGCACCGCGGCCAGCCCGTGCTCCTTGAGCAGAGCGTCCGCGCGTTTGAATGCCTTGCCCGCCGATAGGCCCTTGAGCCGCGCTAGATAGGCAATCGCCCCCCGTGCACTCATCGAGCGGTAAAGTCCCCGCTCCTCCGGGAGATACCCAACGCGGCGAAGCGTCTCGCGGGTGATCTCCCCGCCCAGCATTGTGACGTGTCCGGCAGTGGGGCGCAGCACACCAACGAGCATACGCAGCGTGGAAGATTTCCCCGCCCCGTTTGGACCTAATACGCCATAGATCGCCCCACGCGGGACCTGAAAGCTCAGATCCGCGACCGCCGTGCGCGCCCCATAGCGCTTGACCAGCCCTTCTGCCTCAAGCGCAGCTTGCATGACAGCCACCTGTAAGCGGCGTCCGTACGAGATCAAGCCGCAACTCCAGCGGCGCGGCGTATGGTCCGGCCGGCCGACCGCCCCGCCGGGGCGCCTCCCATTGACCTTCCACGACGATGTGAGAAACCAAGTACCCGGCGGCTTGCGAGGGGGCGTACATGGCGGCGGCTCGTTATTTTGGCGGCGCGATCCTTGGGCTCCTGTTTGGCGTGGCCCTCGTCTGGGCGGGCAACCAACTCCACGCCATGCTCTGGCCAGTGCCGCCGGAGGTCTACGCCGCAGGACGCGAGGCCCTGCGCGCCTATATTGCCTCGGCGTCCGGCTTTTCGCTCCTCTCGGTAGCGCTGATTTGGAGCCTCGCCGCGGCATGCGCTGCTTTCATCGGCGCGCGCATCGGCGCCCATGATTGGGCCGGCGGCGCGCCCGCGGGGATCCTGTTCATCGCTTCTGGGATAAACCTCACGCTGATCCCGCACCCGTTCTGGCTGCACATCGTCAGCGCGGTGTTGATCTTGGGTTTGGCCTGGATCGGCACGCGCTTCGGATTGTCGATGTTGTCGAGGCCAACGCAAAGCGCTTGACCGCAGCGATCACAATGGCGTTACGTAATGTCATAGGGGGATACGCTTATGCCCGCGACTGACCCTGACAAACTCTCGACATTCCTGGGGAGGCTCGTCGGCGACCTGGGCGCCTGCACGAGCGCCGCGCTTGTGCTGGTTGGCGACAAGCTTGGCATCTACAAAGCTATGGCCGACGGCAAACCGGTGACGCCGGAAACGCTCGCGGAAAAAACCGGTCTGAAGGAGCGCTATCTGCGCGAATGGCTGTCTGCGCAAGCAGCGGCCGGCTATGTGGACTTCAATCCAAAAACCAAGAAGTTCAAACTCAATCGCGAGCAAGTGGCGTGCTTTGCCGATGAGGGCGGCGCCCATTTCTTCGCTGGTGCGTTTGAATTGGTGCAGTCGATGTGGCTCGACGAGCCGAAAATCAGCGCCGCGTTCAAGAGCGGCAAGGGCGTCGGTTGGCATGAGCATTCGCCATGCTTGTTCCGCGGCACCGAACGCTTTTTCCGCCCCGGCTATAATGCCAATCTGGTCGCGCACTGGATACCAGCGCTAAAGGGCGTGAGGAACAAGCTCGAATCCGGCGCCAAGGTCGCCGACGTCGGCTGCGGCCACGGCGCGTCAACGATCCTGATGGCGCTCGCTTATCCCAAGTCCAGATTCTACGGCTTCGATTATCATGCCCCCTCCATCGAGCGCGCCAAGCAGGCGGCGAAAGATGCGGGCGTCACCAGGCGGGTGACCTTCGCGCAGGCCAGCGCCAAGGATTATCCCTCGCACGGCTACGACCTCATCGCCTTCTTCGATTGCCTGCACGACATGGGCGATCCGATCGGGGCCGGCCGTCACGCTCGCCAATGCATCGCCGACGACGGCGTCTGGATGATCGTCGAGCCCTTCGCGCACGACGATCTTGCCGACAATCTCAATCCCGTCGGGCGCGTGTTCTATTCCGCCTCGACCATGATCTGCACGCCGGCGTCTCTCTCTCAGGAAGGGGCCATGGGCTTGGGCGCACAGGCGGGTGAAAAGCGCTTGAAGAAAGTCGTGAAGGACGCCGGCTTTTCGAAATTCCGCCGCGCCTCGGAAACACCGTTCAATCTGATATTTGAAGCTCGCCCGTGAGGATCCTTGCATGAGAGCCCTGTTAGTCGTCGCTGCCTTGATGTTTGCGGGCTCGGCCCACGCCGAGCCCGTGACCTACACGATCGACCCCGCACACACCCAGGTCGCCTTCTCGATCAACCGCTTCGGCTTCAACAATGTGCTTGGGCGCTTCGATTCTGTCGCCGGCGAGGTGATCCTCGATGAGGCCAATCCGGCGAACTCCTCGGTGCGCGCCACCATCCAGATCGCCTCGGTCTCCTCGGGCAACGCGACGCGCGATGAGCATCTGCGCGGCGAGCGCTGGCTCAACGCGACCGCCAATCCCACCATGGAATTTCAATCCACCTCCGTGCGGCTCACGGGCGAGCGCACCGCGGAAGTCACCGGCAATCTCACACTGATGGGGCAAACCCATCCCGTCACGCTTGCTGTGACCCTCAACCAACTCGCCGATGCCCCCAACAATCGCCGCCGCAGCGCCGGCTTTTCAGCCACCGGCTCGCTCTCGCGCGCCGCATTCGGCTCAGCTGCCGCGCCGAATCTGATCGGCGACCTGGTCAGCATCCAGCTTGAAGTGTTGGCGCAAGCGCCAGCGCCTGCGAACTGATGGCCTACTGGCTGGTCAAGAGCGAGCCCGACACGTGGTCGTGGGGCCAGCACGTCAAGAAGGGCGCCGACGCCTGGACCGGCGTGCGCAATCACCAGGCAAAAGCGCACCTGATCGCCATGAAGAAGGACGACCGCGCCTTCTTTTATCATTCCGGCGACGGCAAGGAGATCGTCGGGATGAGCGAGGTGGTGAAGGCAGCGTATCCCGACCCCAGTGACGCAACCGGCAAATTCGTCTGCGTCGATCTCAAGGCGTTGCAGCCGGCGAAAACGCCCGTCACGCTCGCGGCCATCAAGGCTGAGCCGAAACTCGCGAACATGGTGCTGGTCAAGAACTCGCGCCTCAGCGTGCAGCCGGTGAGCGCGGACGAGTGGAAGCTCATCGCGAAGATGGCGGGGTTTAAGTAGCCTAATCCCCTCGCAACTCACGCAACAGCGCGTCCGCGCCGTAAACATCCTCCAGCGCCGCTGCGATCGCCGTGGAGGCCACTGTGATGCTGCGGTTGAGCGCGGCGTCGTAGTAATATTCGCCGCCGAGCGAGTGGATGTTGCCGTCGAACACAGCGCCGACGACGCGACCTTCGCGGTCCAACAGCGGCGAACCAGAACTGCCGCCGATAACATCGTTGCTGGATACGACGTTGAAGATCACATCGCCATCGAGCCTGTCGCGTGCATCGAGCCAGCGCGCTGAAAGAACAAACGGCGCCGCGCCCGTCGCGCGCTCATAAAGCCCCGACACGCGCGTGAACGGCTCAACCACGCGCCCGTCGCGCTCGCTCCAGCCCTCGACGCGCCCATAAGTGACGCGTGGGCTGAAGGTGGCGTCGGGATAGCCGCTGGCGCCGAACGCCCGGAAGCGCGCCTGCGCAATCCGCTCCTGCGCGCGCGCCACCGGCGCTTCTACGCGCTCCACATAGCGCGTGCGCACCGCGCGCGCATCCCCATCCCAAGCGCGCACGAATTGTACGAGCGGATCATCCGAAGCCGCCACCGCTTCAGCGCCGCCTTCCCACAATTCCACCCGATAGGCAGGATCAGCCAGACGCGAACGCGACAGCCGCGCGGCCAAGGCCTGCGGGCTATCGGCCCCGAGCATCCGCCGCACGGTTGCATGGTTGGCGCCCAGGCGCTGCCGCAAGCTGGAAAGCCAAAACTCCAGATGAACTTCTTCGAACTCCGGCACGACGCTTAGATTGGCGCGAAGGGCGCGTTCCACCGCCCTCACCCGCACCTCGGCGTACCGCGGCAACCGCTCGCCATCTGCGCGCGCGCGCTCATCGCCGCCACGCACAATATCGCGGGCCCAAGCAAAAAGCAGCGAATGTTCCCCGGCGCGTCGTTCAAGATACTCATGCTCAAAGAAGAGCGCGCGATGGGCTGTTTGCGCGCGTGCAATCTCGCCCCAGGCGTCCCCCACCTCGCGCTGGTTCGCCAGATTGCGCCGCACCCGCGCCTGCAAATCCTGTTCGCGCGCGACGATGCGCGCGAAGCCCTCGGCGTCGGCAAGCGCCCGCCTGCGCCCGGAGAGCCCCTTGAGCGCGTTTTCGACGCTCTGGAGCATGCTTGCCGCGATGCGAGCCTGGTCCTCGCCCCGCGCAGAGAAGGCCAGCAAGCGTTCGCGATAGGCGCCCACCGAGGCGATCTGCCACGGCAAATCCACATCGCGCTCGAATGCAAGCTCCGATGAGGCTCGCCATCTTGACGTGCGTCCCGGACTGCCCGCCGCCAGCACGGTCTCGCCTGCCTCAAGGGGCGTAAACCGCATGCTCAGATGGTTCGGCGTACGCGCAGGTTCGCCGTTTTCGTAAAGACGCAGAAAGGCGAAATCGCTGCAATAGCGCGGAAAGTTGAAATTGTCCGCGTCGCCGCCGAACGCCGCCATTCCCAGCTCCGGGGCGAATACCAGGCGCACATCGTCATAACGATGGAAGTTGTACACCGCGTAGCGTCCGCCCTCGTACAAGGTCACCACTTCGCAGCGTCTGGACCCTTGCCTGCACCCGCTTTCGATACGGGCGATCTCCGCGTCGCGCGCGCGCGCGAAATCGCCGGCGCCCGCACCGGCCGTCGCGGCGCCGATGCGCGCGGTCGCGTCCTCGACGCCGACCAGCACCTGCACGCTCATATTCGGACAACGGCGCTCCTCAGGACGCGTGTGCGCCACGAAGCCAAGCTCGACGAAATTCTCCGAACTCGACGACAATGCGGTGACGCAAGTGACCACGCAATGGTGGTTGGTGAGCACAAGTCCGCGTTCGCTCACGTTCGAGGCCGAGCACCCCGGCAGCCGCGCCGTGCCTGCCATCACTCGATCGAGCCAAGCTTGGTCGGGAGCCCAGCCGAACGCCGCGCGCATGCGGTCGGCTGGAAAATTGTCGAAGGTCCACATGCCCTCTTCGCCGACCGCCGGCGCCGAAGCGAACACGAGCAGAGGAACAGCAGCGAGCGCCGCGCGCCATGTCGAAACCATCGAGAATCCCCCGGAATTTGGGGGACAAGACAAGCCGATCCGGGCGCCTCAACGCAAGCGCCGCCCCTCGTTACTCAGCCTTCGGCGCAGTCTCGGGCAAACCAAGCGCCGCCAGCATTTCCGCCTGCACCGAGGGCGAAAGCGTGTCGGCCTCGATGATGAACTGGCGCACTGCATCTTCATCCGCGCCAGTGATGCGGATATAGGCCCGGTCGTCAGCCTCTCCTGGCCCGCCTTCGTTGGCATTGACAACGACTGTTTGGCCATCGCCCCCCATCGAGAGGCGAACCTGCCCATTCTCGCCTTTCTCGTCTTCATTGCCGCCGCCGACGCTCATTTCGAAGCCCGGCAGCCGCAGCCCCATGACTTCCGAGAACTCCTCCTGGGGCGGAGGATCGTCAAACAGTGCCCGCGCCCGCCCTGCGTCCATCAACGCCGACGCCCCCTCCGCTGAGCGCGCCCCCACAGTCCTCCCGTCGGGCGCTGCAATGAGAAAAGTCTGCTCCCCCTCACCCGCCCTGATCTCAAGAGTGTAGCCGCCGCCTTGGCCGGGCCCCCCCGCCAAATCCGTGTCAGGCGGCGCATCGCATGCCGCCAACGCCGCCGCAAACAGGAAGCTGATCGCTGTTTTGCGCATAGTGAATCTCCCCTTGTGCGCCCGCCGTCACAGCGCCGCACTATCCGACCGGTAGGCTCCTCCATCTATGATAGCGCTTAGTCTGCATCTGTACTATGGGCCGCCTGCAACGGGAGGGCTGACATGAAACGCATCGCCTTATTTTGCGACGGCACCTGGAGCGAACTCGACGGCAAGCGTCCGCCCACCAATGTCGAACTCCTCTACGAGAGCGTCGCCCCCAGCGACGGCGATGTCACGCAGATCGCGGAGTACTTGAACGGCGTCGGCGCCGAGAAGAACAAGATCACCGGCGGCATCTGGGGCAAAGGGCTCGACGAAAAAATCCTCGAGGCTTACATCAGGCTCTGCAAGCACTACGAAATCGGCGATGAAGTGTACGTCTTCGGCTTTAGCCGCGGCGCCTACACCGCCCGCAGCTTGGTGGGCATGCTGCGCAAGTGCGGCATTCTGCGCCGCGAAGAAATTGAACAACACGCCGACGAGGCCATTAGGCTCTATCGCAACCGTTCCGCCGGCGGCCCGGACTCATCTGCGGCGCAAGCATTCCGCAACGCCTATTCGCTCTGCTTCGCCGACAACAGCCTCGTCGATTTGCCCGACAGTATGGCGCGCCCGGAGGACCTCGCGCGCATGCTGCGCGTACGCTATCTGGGCATTTGGGACACGGTCGGCGCGTTGGGGATTCCAGAAACCATCCCCTTCTCCGCCTGGATCAACAAGAAGCACCGCTTCCACGACCTTGCCTTGTCGCGCACAGTGCAATGGGCGCGACACGCCATGGCAATCGACGAGACCCGCAACTCCTTCGAGCCCTCGCCGTGGTCGCAAGAGAGCCTCATCGCGATCAATTCGATGCACCGAGAGTACCGCGTGGAGCAGGATTGGTTTCCCGGCGACCACGCATCGGTCGGCGGCGGCAACGAAGAGCGCCGGCTCGCCGATGGAGCGCTTTTGTGGGTCGCGGAAGGCGCCGAGCGCGCCGGCCTCAAACTCAACGACCAGCAGGGTCACCTCGCCCGCGCGCGCGCCAACTACGACCCCGTGAACGCCCCGCTGCGCAATCGCTCGGGCGGCGAGTGGATGACCAACCTGCGCGGACAAGCGCCGCGCACGCAAGCAAAGCCCCAGCGCTTGATCGACATCAGCGAAGGCGCGGTGCGCCGCATGCGCGAGGACCCCGCTTATGTTGCCGGCGGCTCCCAGGAAGTGCGCTGGCGACGCGCCACGCTCGCCAACATCGTGCGTGTCTTGGGGCTCTAAGGCGCCGAGAGCAAGTCCGCGCAAATCGCTTCCAGGCCAGCCTGATCTTCTGCGTCGAACGTATTGAACTCCGTGGAGTCCACGTCGAGCACCGCGGTGAGCACGCCCCCGGCGTCAAACACGGGGACAACAATTTCCGAGTTCGACCGGCTGTCACAGGCGATGTGGCCCGGGAACGCATGCACATCCGGCACGATGATGGTCTCGCGCTGGGCAGCCGCTGCACCGCAAACGCCCTTGCCGAACGGGATGCGCAAACAACCGAGCGTGCCCTGGTACGGCCCCACCACGAGTTCGTCGCCCTTGGCGGGATCGACCACATAGAACCCGGTCCAGAAGAAGCGTTCGCGAAACGCGTGCGCCAGCAGACTTGCCGCCGTCGCATAGCGCGCCGTTCGGTTGGGCTCGCCCGCAATCACCGCACCGATTTCGGCACGCAGCGCCGCATAGCGCTCGGCCTTGCCCGCGGGCAGCGGCGCCCTTTGCGCTTCAGCCATTATTGGTTGGACTTCCGGTACTTGAAGGCGCCGGAGGACTTGAGCGCCACCATCTCTTCGCGAGAGAGCCGATGCTTGCGGCTGCTCTTCAGGTTGAGGCCAAGGAACACCGAGGCGCCGATCACCAAGCCCACCAAGCCCAAAATCCATAGCCAAAACATGTGTCCGACTCCGCTCTAACCAAGATAGCGCCGAAACCCGCTCATGGAAGGGCGGGCGCTGGCCAGGACTGAGGCATGGACTTTGCCGAATTGAGCCCTTATGTGCTGCCTCAGATAATCGTCGCGTGACACCTCTGATCCTTCGCTGTCGCGCCGGACTGTTGCTGTTTCCCTCGAACGTTGTCGCCCTGTGCGGATTGTCCGCGCAGGCAGTCTATCAAGGAGACGGCGCATGGCTGTCGGTACTGTAAAGTTCTTCAACACCACCAAGGGCTTCGGCTTCATCACCCCGGAAACCGGCGGCAAGGACGTGTTCGTCCACATTTCCGCCGTTGAACGCGCGGGCCTGCGCACGCTGGCCGACGGCCAAAAAGTGAGCTTCGAACTAGAAAAAGATCGCCAAGGTCGCGAGTCCGCGACCAACCTGCAAACGGTCTAAAGCTACCGTGGCGGCGGCGCCCACAAGCGCCGCCGCGCATGGCCGGCCAAAACGCGTGTGGTGGGCCCGGCAGGACTCGAACCTGCAACCAGACCGTTATGAGCGGCCGGCTCTAACCATTGAGCTACGGGCCCCCATTTGCGCGCCGGGGCGAGGCACGCATCTGCGGAGCTTGGCGCCCGCCGTCAAGCCCGCCGCCCCACTCGCGCACGCCTTCCGCGTGCGCTAAGCTGGCCCCGGGTTGTTTGGAGGGGCTGGCCATGCGCATCGCCGTCGCTTTTGCATTTCTGCTGACGCTTACGGCCTGCCAAACGCCCTGCCCGCCCTCTTCCAGCACAGCGCCCCTGGAGCGCCGCTATGCTTGCCATGATGGCTCGACACTACTGGTAACCTTCACCCGCAACCCTGACATGGCCCACGTCGAACAATGGGGCCATCCTGATGTCGACCTGCCGGCGCGCGGAACCAGTTCGGGCTATCGCTACGCCAATCGCGGCGTCGATTTGCGCGGCCTGATGGGCGAGACCTATTGGAGCCGCCCCGGCGCCGCCGACACCGTGTGCCGCGCGCTGTCAGCCTAGCGCCGCCTCCAGCGCCGGGTCACGGCCCGCAGCGATATCAGCCGCAGTGCGCGCCACAAGCACGTCGGGTTCGATCCCGCCATCCGGCATCGGCGTCGGCGGAAACGTGCCAATCAATGGCAGATCGCACTCGATCCCTGACTCCGGCAGCCGCAAAAAGAAGAACGCACCGCCATTGATGCCGCGCAGATTGCCGCCGGTGGGAGACCCGATCAGGCGCCCGAGCCCGTTGCTCTTCACAATGTTTGCGAATTGGAATGTCGCGGAGCTGTTGGAAGCGTCGATCAGCACGACCACGTCGCCGCGAAACCGCGGCCCTTTCGGCGCGATAACGGGCGACACCGACTCCGCGCTTGAACGCAACCGGTAGTACTCATCGTCGATGCGGATGGCGTCGTCGCCCCAATCGCGAAAGCTATCGTCCCATGTGTCGAGATATGGGTTGAGGTGATCCGGCGTGCGCCGGTAGCGCACCCGTCGCTCGTAGGCCGCCAGCGGCAAATCGCGATCGATCAGCCGTGCGATGATTTCGTGACCGCAATCGAGCCCGCCTTCGTTGCCGCGAAGGTCGACAATGAGCCGCGTGACGCCACGCGCCTGGAATTCATCGAAGCTCGCATCCAGGAAGCCGCGCCAATCCCAATCGGAGTTGTAGAGTGCCCAGCCCGGCATGATCAGGCGCGCGACCCGCTCGCGCGGATACTCTAGGCGCCACGCCGGCGCGCTTCTGCCTCTGCCCTCGCGCGCCGCGCCGCGCATTTGCGTCCGCTCGACGGGGGCGACATCCACGCCGGTAGCGCGCCCGCCGCCGGCCGGGCGCACCCGCAACGAAAACCCTTGCGCCGCCTCTGGGTGCAGCAGGCTGTAGAACAAGTCGAACGTCTCGTATTCGTCGTCGCCGCGCACTTCTAGCAGTGAGCGACGTTTGTCGTCATTATTGCCGTCGGCGCGCGCGTACGCCATCAGCTGGAGCAACACCGCTGAGCTGCGCACGCCGTTGATGGCGAGCACCTCGGCGCCGGGCGCCAGTCGCGGGTCGCTCGACAAGTTCTCGGTCACCACCATGCGCTCGTCCAGCCACACAAACCGAAACGGCAAGCGGTCGCGCGCGGTGAACAACTGCTGATGCACCGCGTCTGTCTGGTTGTAGAAATTCGCGTAGGTGTGCCCGCATTTGACCGTCGTCAGGAAGCGCGACAGCGACAAATAGGCTTGCGCAAGGCTCTGAGGGCGCGACCACGTCCGCTCCAACGTTTCGAAGCGCGCGCTCATTTCGGCGCGCGTATTGTAGCGATAGAGGCCCGGATGCAGCGTCTCGT